>QHBN01000081.1 GCA_003176995.1 Candidatus Nitrosopolaris wilkensis | reverse complement strand
ACCTAGCGCTATGAATAGTTGACCAGTGCTATGAAATCATATCGATCTCAGCAATATCCGAAACATGCCAGACATTTTGTCTATCCCCTATTTCCTGAATATACCATTTGCAATAGCAATTAGAGAAATATTGTTACTTGAACACATAGGACAAGTGTGAAAGATAGCCTTCTCACTGTGTTGTCCTGCGGATTTGAAAACGGTCGCAGTCCAAAAACATTTTTCGCAAATTGCAAACTGACAGTCAATATCATTGTACTTTCAGGGCCAGGTTTCCCATTCGTCCCAAGCCCCAATTACCTTCTATGAAGGTCATAGATGACCGGTCGGTTGGACTATGATCAGCGACGTTTATCTTTCCCTATGGAGATACTATCTTGATTTAACATCAATGTTGAAGAATTATAGTTCATTCACTATAATGGCTGTGGTTTACGCTTTGAATTATGCTTTTTGTATTGTCTGAATATGGATTGAAGTTGGACATAATATGGAAAAATAGATTTAATACTCGAATAGAATTGGAATAGTGTGAACAATTTTTATCTCATGAGTAAAGGATCAGCGATGGTACCATCTCCTTGTCTACTGATTTCTGCAATGTCTACCTCATATTTCTTACCTACTTCGATTGGTTGTGGAACAGGAGAACCTCTGTTGTGGCTGCAGCGAACCGTTAGGCTTCTGGTATGTCCCACCTTGGGCAGGCACTAATAGTCCAGGTAAACGAAATTAATAATCAAGAAATCAATATATACTATTACCAATAAATGGTAACAATATTCAATACTCTGATACGTAACTAACTATTAAAACTGTATTAATGACCGAATGCTTATATGATTATGAAACAAACATTCGGAAAAACGGAAGCGAGTTGTTGCCATGCCATAACCAACACCAGCATTAAGGCTGAAGAAAGGAACGAGATGAAATTGACTTTCAAGCGACCACATTTCTTATTATGCAGTTCATGTTTTTGGTGTGCATCATACCTAAACTTTTGTGGCACAGTTGAGGTATGTCCTTCCTGTATGAATGGTGAAGTAGAATCGATGTCAATATCTGACAAGGAAATATACACATTTTGTTATAATGCAATACGTGGAGTTACACTGGAGTTCAGGGCAAAACTAAACTAACAGGCACAGAAAGTGAGTTCTCACTTAATGCAAAGATCAATAACATGCTCTGTATGTAATAAAGCTCAGACGATCATAGCAGATCCTCAGTCCGGTGGCATTTGTGGTAGCTGTAATTTAGCAGTATTAGATAAAATTCTAGTAAGAGGTCACAGCATGGACTAACCGCAATTCTGTTCATTGCTCCTGTGATAGCCGCTGTGCAAGAAATTTGTTAACGTGTGTCCTCGCCCTTTCTTCAATATCCTAAACCCCTCCATAACATTCTCTTGAAGTCGCTATCGACTTTGTCACCCACATAGAATCTACATGCTGGTAACTACATGATTCACAAACAAATCTGTGTGGTAGCTTTGCTCTCAATCTCTCCATCGAGTACTCGCAGTATGTAAGTCCGTGCTTCTTTAATAGCGTCTAAGGCAAGTGGTGTAGCTCTGGGATTGTGTGCCTTGGTAGGTGTAATAACTGTTAATATATTTCCTGTAAAGTCATCCTCGGCTCTACCAGATCTGTAATTCACCCGCATCCCACTACTTATCGTCTGATCGCGGTCATACGCTGAGACTCCTCCATCAGCGTAGGTCTTCCACTCTACCGTTTCGGCATATTCCGGATACTCAAATATTGCATCTATTCTGCCTTCACATCTTGTAACCGGGTTCGTAATCGTTATTTCGCTAACTAGGCGGATTATCGATTGTTAATACACAATTTTCACATAGGTATTTCATTTTATCCCAGTCATAGAACTTAAGCATCGTGTCAGAACAGTCGGGACAATCTACCGATTCTAGTAGCTGATTATCTGCAGTTATGTCAGCTACTAGGGTTAGCGATTTTTCTAATGCTATTACGCCTTGTATTAATGTAGCTCGTCTCAATCTCTGGCTTTTATACCAAGCACAAGCTATATAATCATCTGACTTAAGTTACTATGCATACTTTATTGAGCAAACCGAAAATAATGAGTTCACTTCAAACACTTAGAGTTCATGTAGCTCCAGTTGGTTTTGAAGTAGATCGGATAGTCTTACCCGCCATCGAGAAGAAAGCAGACAGAGTCTGGCTTATCATACACCATAATCCTAGTGTTGACGAGGGACATCAATTTGTCAAATCAATACGAGATATGCTAAAGCAGGCAAGAATAGAATGTCTGCAAACGGAAGCTGATAGAGTTGAACTTTTTGATATACTACGAGCGTTGAGAATAATAATTTTGAAAGAGAAAGGCAACTCGATTCTCGTAAATGTGTCAATGGGAAGTAAGAGTCAGGCTATTGCTTCCATGATGGCAAAGGAGGAGAAACAAGAAACTGAAGGTCTTAAACAGATCATTGGTCTGCCAGAATATAAGATTGAAATCCCTAGCGATAAATTGATAAGGTGTCTGGATTTGATAAATCGAAAAAGTGATGGGAAGAGGGGTGTACCTAAACGGGAGTTAAAGGACTCGGCTATAGAATCTGGCCTCATCCAGGAGGATGAAAAGAATATCCGATAGAAAGAGAACAAAAGAACAATACAGTGAACAAGCAGCATACATGACATTAAATAGGAATCTAATAGAGCCTTTGCAAAAATATTGGAGATTTATTAGTGAAACTAAGGTTGGAACACATCATTTTATCTCTTTAACCGATGAGGGAAAAAACGCTTTGCATTTCCTTAGTGCAGGTATTTGAAAATCCATGAGCAATTCTACTCATATTACACCTATAATCGAGTGTATATCTGAACAGTGGCATTGCATTTTTAAGATCATGTCAAAGTAATGATTAGAAACCAAAAAATTCTATCTAGAACTATTTCTTATCATGGTAAATTTGTGACCACTTTGGATATATAGGATGGTACTTCTTTGTGCCCTTTATAATCCTGTTTGTTCTTCTCTTCTTCTCGTTGTAATTGCCTCAGCCTTTCTCCATCTCTTTTATTAGTTGGTGACACTCGTAATGCCATGCCGCAACAAGGACAGAACACGTCATTGCGACAATAGTAAACGTCACACCTTCATAGTAACTTTTTCGCAAAAATAATTTTGGAATACAACCTCTCACATAGATTTTTACAAACCATGGGGAATTGTAAGGAAAAGGTTGGCTGCTAAAAATATTCGAGTTAGTGGCAGAAAGTGGGAGGGAAGGCAGCAAGTGTATTCAGACAGGGAGTGACGTAGGATCTTAAGTTACCTTTTACAGCGCGGTAAGGGTTTGACAATGAAGTGAATATTCGATAAGGGAACAACAAGCTATAACTACATATTCGAGGCATTCGATCATCGATGCATCGCTGCAAGATAATCTACTGAATAGAGTTATAATCGGATCTACTAATGCACTAACACACAGTCGCTAGGGCTTATGCCAATCATAAAACTTGTCTCTTCCTGATTTTCCTTTGTAACTGATCTGCTTTCGAAGATATTTGATAAGCATATAATACTTCGCAATGAAAGCAAGAATAATTGAAACCATTCCACCAGTTAGAAACCTTTTGGCGATGATCTTAAAGCCCTCACCCTCTTCTATCGGTGAAACGACACTGGTACCTATCCAGATACACACAACACCAAAAAGCTATAAGTATTATTCCTGCAGCTAGTAGTGGCTTGAATAGCATTGTATTTTCGTTTACAGAATTTGACATTGCCGTCTAGTATAGAATGAGTGGCTGTAACTACTTGAATGGCAGTTTTTCGGCAGCATAGATTGATGCGTGACTTAGTTTGATGATAACACAAATCACTGTATATGCAAGACCACTTTCACGATAAGTCCCATATTTCTTGACGGTAGTGTCCAATGCTACAATAATACCATCCTCATAGTGCGAACGAGGGGAGAATATATTTTCCCTATTCGCTCAGTCCTTTTTGTTTACAAAATGTGCAAATCGCTGGTTTAGGCATCTTATCTACCTATACTAATAACAAGAAGTCTGCTAGTATTAGAAAACGTTCTCGTCGAGTGCTAGTAGACTCGGATATGTCACTTAATTCTAGATGACGGCTCTATTAATTGAATATATATTATTATGGTCTAGGCAAACCCATCATTCGAAGCCAATGAATAGACAACAATAAAAAAAGTGAATGATCTATGAGGATTGTAAAAAAGGATTTATTTCTAGCTAAGACTACAAAATGCATCGAAAATCTCTGCTCATAAGAGATTTGATAAAACAGTTGCCTGGCAATATTGATAATTCATAAATGGGAACCCTAGTACTAAAAACTGAATAACATTGGATAAGAAAAACATATACACAACTGATGAAAGACAACCGAAAGGAGAACAACATGATTTTTATGTAAACAAATTCATTGGCAGTTATGAAATTAGACGGATTTTGAACGAATCAGATTCCATGGAGCAGGAGATGTATCATGTTACGTTCAAAAACGGAGGAATGACAAAAATACACATACATGAATCTGAACAAGTACTAATTGCTACAACCACTTCACCGGATTCTGACGCTTCATATTTTGGAGAAGGTTTTGTTACTCTCATACAGAAAGATGTCAGTACAAGAGGGGGTGATCCAAAATATGCTATCGGTAAGACAATTTTTCTTAATAAGATTGGAGATACAGTTTGTATTCCGCCAAATGTATTACATTGTCATGGTTCAAGAAGCAAAGAACAGGATTTTTCACATGTTGCGATTCGGAGATCAACTTTAGGTAATGGACAACAAGCTAAATCGCTATGGGAATACGATATTAAGACAATGAAGAAGATTATGGGCATTCTCGATGATGATAGCAAATTAGAATCTATTCTCAATGAATTACATAATGAAATTAAAACTATTATTTCCGAAGCCTGAAATGCAGTCTATAAGAACATAAACTCTAAGACCATGCAACATGAATTAACCCTAATAGTGAACAATCCAAAAATATTTCTTTCTGGATTTGGATTAGCGAATTAAATCTCCATAACCTCCGTGTGCTTCCAAATACCTGTACGACGCATTATGTATTTTATTTGCATTGAATAATTTTACCTCGTAAGGACGCACAACACAAGTATAACATCAATAATAGGTCATCGAGAAAACCATCTTATTTAGCGGTCCTTGCAGTGACTCTAACCCTCGAAGATGCACCGTGACCAATTATGAATTTGTGATTGCAATTTGTGCAGCAATAGGGTTGGGCATAGCCACTTTTCTTATCTCGGAAACGAGGCTCAATAATTGAACCGTCAGTTTGATATTTTCCACAGATACTGAATAATTAAACTGTCATCCCATTTTCTTATAACATTGGTAAACCGGCAACTGACCAACCGAAGCTAGGCTTAAATTGGATTGTGTTTTGTATTCTATGTAATCAACCAGGTACTACCCGGGATAGTCTTAGAATGCACCTTAACAAGAAATAATCTCAGAAATACTTGATCTTATCAGGTCTCAGAATTTGTTTTAGAAGAAACAGCTCCCTTATTAGTAATAGATGACGCTATGGTTCATTACTTTTCCTTTACAAATTCTATTTCTATACCCCTTTTGTTGTCAATGCTTATTTTATAACTCTCATAGTCGACGACAGGAAGCATCTCTAAATCTCCTTTTCCACACGTAGGACAGAGCTGAAAATTAACACTAGCAGAGTCTTTTAGTAAAGATGCGGGGTTAGTTGCGGATTACTAGGTCTCGATTATTACCAAATATCTTTATTTGAAGAACTAAGCAGTACGCTATGTCATTTAGGATGTCCTAGTAAGCATGATTCATCTTTATGCTTAGATATAATGAGGTATAGACAGTATTACTATACTAATTTACGGTCTTTCAATATAAAATCAGGTCTCAATCCTGAGTTGAATTTTACCTCCCAATTATGATAAACACCATTGTCTTACAGTGGAAGTACAAAATATTCATAAAAAGGTCTAATTAGCGACTGTTAGATAGAGCCCGATTCAGTTTCATCTTCTCTATCAGGAACATTAGAAGCAAATGCAAAAAGACGATTTGTTGCAATTTCTAACTTTCCTACAAATATCTGTATATCTTCTTCGGTAAATGAAAACTCCGGGCATGCCCTACTTGTTCCGCAGAAGCACATCCTGAAACATCGTGAATATGGATGAAGCTGTATTTAAGAATTTGAGAACTTCAGCCCGACCTAACCCAGTCGAAAATACGATGTAGGTGATTTACATACATTCTTTGCCTTTGCAACGCATGTTATCACGTGTAATAGACGAAGGCGGGAGTAATAACTGTGGATAGTCATTCCAATATAATAGATTCTTCTCATGCAGTCAGAAATTATTCAGAGTTACTAATTATCGGTCTTATAGTCTTGATAAAAGCCCTGTTTTATAATCTCGGCTAGGCTACGGATTTCCTTTAAATCATTGAATTCATTTGTTTTCTTTACACCTACACCTAATGACTCCAATTCATTTATCCACCAACCGTATCTTTCGGGATGTTCTCTTCTTGTCGCCATAATGCTAAGGCCTCAGTCCCGCATATAAGCTTAGGTTCTAGATCAATATTCTGATAAAAGCAACAGTTACATGCTTCTCTGCCGCCTTATTCACTTCAAGTGCACCTGATCTTGACATTTTCATTGTATGCTGCAACAGCTTTCTGCTATGAGGTAGCACATAATTAGTATACTTCATCGCGTGTGCCTATTGTTCTGTTTTCTACAGATAGACAACTACAATTCCCTTGAGCGTACCATGTCTCGAACCACTTTGTTATTTTTTTACCGCATTTGGTACAATAAGTTGTCAATACTACATAACTTATATACCTCATCACGGATATAACATTTTCTCGTGCATTCTACCATAAAAATGTAAAAACTTTGTATTTTTTCCTTTCTTTGGTGACATTGTATTTTTTTGAGTTATGGTACAGCGATAGAAATGTATGTTGCCAAGAATTACGGTAAAAGGACCAATTTATTGGCAAAGGATCCAACGCCAACAATTACTTGGCCATATAAGAGAAAATGATGGAATAGAATGATTATAGGTTTTTAGCAGAAGTTTTCACGATAGCTGATAGCTTTATCGAGTTTAAATTTTACTGCAGTGAGACATAGGCTTGGCGGAGGGATTGCATCACCGATATTCATCTTCTGTGCCATTTGTATAAGTAGATTATATCCTACTTCAGCATTTTCTACTATCGAGCCTTCTACTGATTGCATTAATTCTTCCGCAGAGCCCCTTGACTTGTCTATAATGTTTCTTATAGATTCAGGTGGTACTGTTATAAGCAATTTTCCCTTCTTGTGTTGGTGTTCCCCCACCCTTTGTGATTAGTTGTCTTAGTCTGTCTTGCTGGTATTTTGTTTCCTTGAACGGTGTTGTAACAGCTGCTTGGCCTCTTCTAATAGTGTTTGTTGTACCCTTGTTTGAACTCGTTCTAAAGCTGCATTTTCCATTGATAATGCAGAATTCAAATACAAAACAAACTTGTCATGTATATGATCCCCCTACTACTATGTCAGATATTTCCTATAAACATTGTCAGCTCAGATTTGCCAAATGGCTGATGTCCTATTTAGATATATGTGTGTAGATACTGATCATTAAATCACAATTTGTTCTTTGATAGTGTATCTGAAAAATTGTTTAATGAAATACCTGAATCATCATCAGCCAGATGTAAGGTATTCTTAAATATTGAACGATTTGAAATTGGACAAAGCTATGTTACCGCCAAAGTACAAAATCGATACGGCGACAAGGTTAATATTAACATACAAGGCGGCCGGCCTGGAATAGAACTACAAGAAAGTCTTTTTAAAGTCAAAAATCATGAGAAAGGAGGTCGTCTGAATCATGCATATCTATTAACAAAACTGATACAAACCCATAAGATACTTGTAAGGGAAATTGCCGGTTATTGGCATTAAAGATTGGTTATTAATTTATGACGATACATTCCTGGAACTCGCAGTTAAGGATGCCTATGATGAATTGGAAATCGTTGTAATTTAAAGAAATCTATCATGTGAGATAGAATTTGACAATATCAATTGTTTCCATCTCAAATGTTGATCACGAATTTCTACTTGTGTACTCATGGTAGTAGATTCAATACCATGTCATTCTTATTATGTTCTAGAATGCTCTGAAGGTCGACATCCATTTGTCTATTAAGGATCCGGTCTGTGATAAATGGATACCATTAGAGTATGATTGAGGTCTTGAATATGAGAGCCCTGAAGATGCAAACATGGCTCAATGAAGACATAAATGTGCCAGTGTATTAAATGCAATAAAGGGTATAGTACAGAAATTTATTTTGACCAGAATAATAAGTCCGCTTCGAGCAAACTAATACCTATGGAGGTAGCTACACATGAGAATCATACTTGTAGCGGCCGCTCCCTCCTATTCTGAAGTAAAAAAACAGCAAGAACAATTTGAGGAGGACATAGATTATTCTATTTTGATCAATGGGATGAAGAAAAGATATAGGTTAAGATTTTTGTGCTATAATCATTGAAGTAAGAAATGTGAAATGAATCTCTGTTCCTAGATGATGACTGTTTACCCCTAGTATATTATTTTGGACGTCTTCAATGAATAGCTGACGAATTTCATTTATGTCTTCTGAATTTGGAAATGAAGCTTGTAATAGTCTTTCTACATCCATCTCAATTCTAAAAAAATCAGTGATCCCCTCTCTCCCCCTGCTCGGTGTTTCAAACCTTAAAAGGACTCTCCAATGTTAGAATTTAGATAAGATGAATACTTTTTTTTTAAAGAACACACGGTCAAGAATGAAATTGAATCATGGAAAGGCTTTGTGGGTAGCCTGCGCTCAAAGGAAGATAAAGAACATTTCAAAGAGATGTTAAGAGAATATTACCAATATTGTATAGCAATAAGCGCCGGACCAGAATCATTCCCACGTGTAAGAGTTGGTTCTAGCTCTCATTTCATCGCAATGTAAAAAAATAATTCATTGGTTGATGGAAAAAGGTTTCAAAATATGAGAAATGAGTGTGTATCATTATCCATTGTAGTAACATCATGTAAGGGTGATGATGTATCATAACAACACTACTCTGAGAGGTTGTATAGATTTACAATAACCTAGATGATTTCTTTCTGACCAAAATTTATGTACACATTCATTATATAAGTTGCAATCTCATCGCGAATATAAAGTTGTCCGGATTTGCAGACATAGGATTAGGTTGTTGGGGTCTATGAATTCGAGATCGATACACAGGGGAATTTTTCTCGGAAGATTTGGGAATGGAATAAGCACTACTCTTTTCTTTGTCTGTCTAATTTCAATTAGCGTGGTTGACAGACAACATGACAAATTAAATCGACCCGGCTCTAGTGATCATCTCTACTCAATTGAAGGAGCATACTAAGGAATTTATTTTACCTGGTCATAGCCCTGCTGTTTAGTTATCATCTACTAACTTGAACTTCCGAAGTAACTATTGAATCAAGTTTTTTGAAAAATATTTTCTGCTAAATCTGTATAATGGACATGTCATTGCGAAAATATATTGTACCATCTAAAATATTGATCATTTCAACATCGTTTATACTAAATACAATTAAATAGACTCATTTCGCTACAAAATACGTATGAAAGTATATCATATACTAAAAATCTAGATACATTCTTATAGAATGAGGTTTATCATTAGTTAATGATATTTGGGAAAGTCCATTATTCTACTGTGAGAGGAGTAGGTCTGACAGCGTAAACATCTTAAAAAAGAGAGAATTAAGATGAGACGGAATTTAAATAAAATACGTTTCATGCTATGTGAATCATGTTTTTGGTGCGCATCGTGCCTTAATCTAGGAGTTATAGTTGATAAATGTCCTATCTGCGACAATGGCAAAGTAGAATCAATCTCGGTTACCGACAACGAACTTTACAAATCCAACTTGAATCCAATAAAGAGCAGTTCTACTGCGAACTTTGTAAATTATGCTGAGTTAACAAAATCAGAATAGAAGGGCGCAAGTACATCCACCTATTCAAAATGACTACAAGGTACCGCCTAGAAACTACACCCCTTGGAATCGGTCCAAAGGATGGATGAGTAAAGAAATAGATATCCTTGTGAAGTAGTTAAAAGATGAATAACAACACTTTTCCACATTGGAGGATAAATTATAGTCCATTGTAAGTGGTAGCTAGAATATCCTTAGTAGTAGGAGAAAATGTTGCTGACTTTTAAAGCATCTAAATTTAATGTCCTCGAGAACTTTTTCAATTGCAAACAGCTTAACGAAGTATAGGTACAATAAAATTTGGAGCAACGTTCTCCTTTTAAGTATATCCCCTGCGCTGATACTTATGTGGATAAGGATATTCCATTTGGCAAGCGGTGGCCTGCCCAATCTTGGTCCCGAAAAAGTGACTTACAATGCGTAGAGCCAGGTCGATCCCAGCAGAAACGCCTGCAGAGGTGAAGATCGGGTCATCCAAAGTGAATAGAAGGTCTTCACGTATTGTGGCTGTTGGTGCGGCGTCCCGTAAGAAATCAAAAGTGCGCCAGTGGGGTAGTGGCTTCACGTCCTTCCAATAAACCTGCTTTCCCAAGGAGACTTGAACCTGTGCACACCGAGGCCGTCAGCCTTGTCGTAGTGGCTCGATCCGCAATCCACTTCAGGAGAGTATTATTTTTTACTTCCTTACGTGTTCCCCAACCCCCCGGCACGATCAGTAAATCCAGAGCCGGACAGTCTTCGATAGTCACATCCGGGGTGAAGCGTAGGCCGCCAACGGCTGAGACTTGACCTTTCCTTTCTGAGATCAAGAGGATTTGAAATGGTGATGATTCTTGCCTCCTGCGTTCTTCGTTCAAACGCGTTACCGAAAATACTTCAAAAGGGCCTGCGACATCCAAGACTTCTACATGATCGAAGATTAGAATTCCAACTGTTAGCGGCAGCTGGTTCTGGTTCATAGCACAAAACTACCCACTATTTGCAGCGTCTTGCCTTTTATTTATATCGACATAAAGAAAATTGAAAGGCTTGATATGCGTTAGAAGATTCTTTTGGTATATAGAAAGGAACTTCCCCCCGTTCCAATTCTTTATTCTTATACCCCATGCTCACAAGCTGCACCATAAGCGCTAGCCGCTACCTGGGTAGCAGCTAAATTGATAGGGATCACATTGCCAAGCAAGTTAGAATTACTACCGACATTAAATAATTCAAGCAATACTAGTTTAACTTGGAAGGTTAATAATATAAATTGAAGAAGCGTTTATGAAATGGATGGACAAATAACGTGAAAGGGGAGATATATTTTTTGAAAACAAATCATAATAATAGTAATGATAAAGCTCAAACAGTAAAACCAAAGATTCTACCACTCCCAAATGGCCCGTACTACCTTATACACGATATGGAACCAAAAATAGTTAATAATATGCAAAACTCCAAAGGAGAATCACTTTCAGCAGTAAGGGGCGTCACATTATGTCGTTGTGGAGCATCAAAGAACAAACCGCTCTGCGACGGCACTCATAGCATTATTGGATTTTCTAGCGGAAAAAGATCCGGCGGAAGGAAAGATAGGAGATTCGATTACGTTGGAAAGAATATAACAATTCATGATAACCGAGCAATTTGTTCTCATGCTGCAGAGTGCGTAGATAGTCTCTCGTCAGTTTTCAAATTAAACAACAAACCATGGATTGATCCTGTTGGCGCAACGCTAGACGCAGTCATTGAAACTGTAAGAAAATGTCCATCAGGTGCTCTTAGTTATTCCGTTGATGGAGTTGAATACAGGGATCAAGATAGAGAGCCAATGCTTACAGTCTCAAAAGATGGTCCTTATATCATAACTGGCGGCATAGAATTAATGGGTGATTCGCAATTTGGAGAGGGGGCGTCGAAAGAACACTACACACTTTGCCGCTGTGGTGCTTCTAACAACAAACCATTTTGTGATGGTATGCACAGGGATGTCAATTTCAAGGATAAAAAAAACGGAAGATCTGACTCATATCAATCCCTATACTATACTAGCTGACGAATCATCTACCTTTAATCATGATTGAAAGACACGGAGGGAAATTAGTATTAAGCCTAGAAAGAAGGGTAACCAATTTAAAAAATGGAGTAAGGTTGTGGCAGTATCCAACATGGTCTACAATTTACTTGTTCACAGGCAAGCCTTTCATTACAGAAACACACCAATCCTGGAGCGACTGCAAGAAGAATTGATTAAACCTTCTTCTTTAAGATTGCCATATAGTGGTTTGAAAGAGCTGCTATAGGTTTTCTGTTGGATCGGCCAGATCGTGCCGTCGCTGGTTGTGTTCTTGGTTCCGTAGTGCATCACTTGGGAAATGATATTGCTCAGCGTTTGTTAAGCAGGCGAGAAGAGATTCGGCTAGGATGCAGTTATTAGTTATGTAAGCATTAGCATTAAGGAAAAATTCGATGAGGGGTTGCAAATACGCGAAGACGATTTTTACAAATTACGAACACCAGCGTCCAACTGCTCAAGAAATAGCAGATGGAATTCTGCTGGGAGCTCACACAGGCTTCACTTTCTATGGCTTGCTGTTGGCGAATATAGCTTTTTCTTAAGATAAACTTTGTCAAGAAATATGATACTTGGAGAACGCGATTGGCAAACCAAGACGATATTGTTAATTCAATGTTAATTCACCTAAGCAAGAAAGAGAAACAATTTGAAAAATGCAGGAGAAATTGCTATCGGAGAAAAATATATATTGTCTTATCTTCATGGAAAGGAAAAACGAACCAGAAATAACGTTAGATTTTAAGTGGATTGCTTGCGCCAATCTTAAGCTCCAAATGAACTATTTCTATGGTACAACAAAAAGATGAAAGATTTGGTATGGAACAAAGGGGGACAGATGTGCGTGTTATAGATGATAATGGTACGTATCATAGAATCCAACCAGTATACGCCACCATCAATCAGATATCAACCTTAGCAGGTCTGAATAAGCTTCTCTTGTGATCCCGTCTTTTGCTAATCGTTGTGATCTCGTCTTTTCCTTCTTCAATCAAATTGTATCGAATAGGTATTCTTCTATTTATTCCCATTAGCAAGCCAAAACAAATCATTAATAACAAATCAAATACTATGATCACAAGTACTGTTGTTGATACCTTCCCAATAACCAAAGGCCTCAGTGTTATATGAATAAATAACTTTGCGAATGTGTTTTACCGAGTATAGACTACAAGCTCTTTAGATAGGTTGAGTCTGCTCAAGGATAGTCAACCTGTATTTCTCTCTCCAGCTTCATCTACCCCTTAACTTAATGGTCCTGGATAGGATTAATCGCTGACAGCAACTTTTATCATTTTGGCTTGTTCAATATCAATCGGTGCGTCAGTAGAATCTGTTCTTATTGCAGCTATTTTATCAACAATATCCATTCCAGATATCACCTTTCCAAAGACGGTATATTTTCCGTCTAAGAATTTTGAATCTTTCAATATAATGAAGAACTGTGAACCTGCGCTATCCGGCTCCTGTGATCTTGCCATAGATATTTTACCACGTGAATGTGTATTTTTATTAAATTCTGCTTTTACGTTCCAACCAGGACCTCCTGTCCCCCATTTACCTTTGTTGGATGTATCTTTTGTATGGGGATCTCCGCCTTGTATCACGAAGCCTGGTACAATTCTATGAAATATCAATCCATCATAGAAGCCGCTCTTTGCCAATTTCTTAAAGTTTTCAACGGTCTTTGGCGCATCATCTGAATAAAACTCCACTGATATATCTCCAAACTCTGTTTTTATAGTTCCCATGTTTACCATAATAGCAAAACTGCTGTCAATCGCCTATATATATGCACACAGAAATATTCAATGGCGTATCAGTCTATAATCGATCCGCCTAAGTCTCCTCGGCGCTACTAACAACCGTAAAAAGACGAGAGGTAGTAGAGCTAATACTCCGTTCGTTGCATATTATTTATGAATTGTACTAACTGACTGCTGGTGTAATAATTTTGGATCCGCCATTGTATTCTTTTTAGTTGCTCGCAATTTGCTCTTATATTTTAGATTGCGTGGTGTAGTTCTTAATCTATAACCGCAGCATGGACACCATAACCCGTCCCATTTTAAGATCTCACATACCTGACATCGTTTCTGTCCAGTAGAATAACGCCCAGCACCAGCTGGTTTGTGTGCATTATGACGTATACATATACCTTTACAAGTCATATGATTCCTTTCCGCTCTCCCTCTTCTCTTCGGTGTTCATAATCGAGAGACATTTGTTATACCTATCTGATGCAGTAGTTAAAGATAATGGCTCATTTGCATATCTTTATTATGTGGAAAATGATCGTCGTTGTATCATAGTAGAGGAATAAGACGAACTTTGTTATCGTTGGGTTCCATACATTTTTCGCGTTGACTAACTGTAGTACTTACATAGA
>QHBN01000080.1 GCA_003176995.1 Candidatus Nitrosopolaris wilkensis | reverse complement strand
CCTTTTGCGGTTCTCCAGAATTGGCACCACCGGTACTACTGCCCATTATCATATCTACCATTGAATCGGCAGCATAAGATTGGGGGTTTACTTGGATACGTTTTTCTGCCTGTATCTGGTATGCTGCTATTATCTCTGTTCTCGTATACAGAATACAAGTAATATGATCATCATTTATTACTGATATCGAGGATTTAAACTCAATCCCATGAAGTCCTGTCATCAATCACATTCTCCTTTTTGCATTTTAGCTTGTGTGTAATTCCAGAATCTTAATTACCAGTTGAACTTCCAGCAACGATATGCTGAAGAAGCACGATTAACAAAAGTGAAGAACTGGAAATAAAATCTTAATAAGATTTGTCTCTACCGACCAACAGGATATTTTATATATCGATCAAGATGTATGCTAACAAACCTCAATTAACTCGATTATTGCCCAGATTCTCTCACTAGGGTTTCCTTGGTGTTTGACTGGTGACTACCCGATTAGATAATTAGAATATTTTGTTGGTTCTCTTCTGCTTTTATCTTTTAGTTTTAGCTAACAAGTATTGAAAAGAATAACATTATTTCTCTTGATCAACTAATTTTCTATACAACCGTATGCCCGATACATACTTTTAGCGTCAAAATGAGATAGATACTTCCATTTTCTGGGATCGAGATTTATCTCTATGAACTTACTGTTTTCTAAAGAATTGTTATGGTTTACTGATGACAGAAGAATGTTGTAAATGGATACTGATTGCAGCCGGATGCAGATACAGTGACTTAAATTGTAACTACATCGATTAGGTGCTAGTACAGCGATAGAACGCTCTGGACTTTATTTTTCTTCCTCTAGCGGTAGCAGCGCCTTCTTTTTTCGGATACATGTGAGGAAGACTATCGCCAGAATGCATCCTAGAGAAAATATCTTTAGGAATAGACATTGCAATATGAATGCTAAAAATTGAATGGATGAAGTAGTTCTTTCTCTTATCATCAACCACCTTTACTGAGATCATACCTGCTAATCATGAAAATGATAATTGATTGTACAAATATGCTAAAGCTTGATGTATGTATGTATTTTGACTTTTTTTGTATTTAAACAAAAGTAATACTAGTAACGTATCTAACTAGCGTTGGACTACGAGAAAGATGTCTAGAAGATTCGCTGGCTGATTGTCAATGAAGGTGCTTTAACCAAAATTACCTAAATCAGTCACGACAATTCAGAGGAGTTCTCCCTGTAAAGATGAAGAATTAAATAAACTTGTAAAGGAATCTAAGGCAGCTTTCCATCACACAAGGGAGGTTTTTATAGGTAGAGTTCTAATTAGTTATGAATAATGAATAATATTGCAAGCGTTGGACTTGCTGTGGCTCGCTAGATGAAAATCAAATGGAAAAGAGGTTAATATTAAAAAGACCATTTACTGAACGCAAAGGCAAAACAAAATTCTGTGCACCTTGCGGTAGTTTAGCTACTCAAGAAGCATTGTTTGAGGTAGAAGGGGGCGTTACTCTAATAGAAAGATACTGCGATATATGTGTAAAGAAAGTAAAGTAATGCAATCATATACCCTGTTACAGCTAATGACTAGTAATTTTGATTTTATTTGCTTACCTTAGATGTCAGTTCAACCATTTCGATTAACCTATTACAGATGTGTTTGATACGTATTCTCCCATCAATCTTGAATCAAGAGATTCCTCCCTTATGCAGGGATGGTTCCATGCCCCTACATACATTTCTCAGCAAAGTAATTTAGATTAGCAGAGTCTTCTCTCCTTTACTCCTACTAGTTGATAAGAGTCGTTAGTCTTCAAAACGTATAATATGGCTAACACAATAAAAGGACATTCAAACACCCCATCGATAAGTTCACCAGCAAAACCTATTCTTAAAATCTATTTTGTCTACGTAGCTGATATGGCAGTAAGAAAAAACCAACTGGGGAGAATTTTCTCGTAATGTTGTTCCCAGGATCTTATTATCGTCATTTGTTCTACTATCTTTTACTATGCGAATAATTAAATCCTCGAGTTACTGAGCGCCTCGGAGTACCATCCATATTTACGATCGATACGCAGCGTACATGTGAAAAGCCTTTTACAAGAAGATGGGATGCTGAACGACATGTTTATACACACATCTTGTCGAATCAGCCGAGCTTGTTACTTTTGTTGGTTAGGTGGCAGGCAAACAGGTCTAAAGGGTCTAAATCGCCTCGAGTAGGCGATCACCACGACTAAACATTGGTCAATAAGGAAACCCCAATATTCGATCTTTTGGAGATTGTAAATCCTACATAGGCTGCTCCGTCGCTTGTACTTGTTATCGCAAGAGATCGCCGATAGCTTATATATATTTTAGAATCATAGGTACGTCAATGCGTAATCAAACAACATTCCTATTGGTAGCAATAATATTGGTAACAGCAGTTGTCACAACAGCGTTGTTCACTGTCAAGCGTGTAGTCGCACAGCCTGCTAACATGACAAAGAATATG
>QHBN01000079.1 GCA_003176995.1 Candidatus Nitrosopolaris wilkensis | reverse complement strand
ATCTATTGTGCTACAAGCTAGATTAAGATATCCAGTGGAGCTTGGGTTATTAGGAGACTCTAAAACAGTCCTCTCAGTATTACTTCCTTTGCTAAATAAAAAACAGGATGACTTATTTTTAAAGGAAAAGCAGAAGGCAATGGACATGTGGATAAATAAATTACGGCAGTTCAGAATCAGCAATAACACAGGGAGTGACATTGCAGAAAAAGCTGATGGTAGTACTACTGATATTGGCAAACCTGATATCAAACCACAGATTATTGCATCCGCCGTTTCTGAGGAATTAGAAGACAATGCGATTATTTCTGTTGACACTGGAACTAATACATTTTGGGCCGCACGCTACATCAATATTAAAAATGGAATGAAATTTTCAGTATCTGGTACTCTTGCTTCTATGGCGTGTGGTCTACCGTACACCATTGCTGCCCAAATAGCGTATCCTGAAAGACAATGCGTTGCATTTGTCGGTGACGGCGGATTCATGATGTTGATGGCGGAATTTTCTACTGCAGTACAGTATAAGCTTCCCATAAAAGTGATTGTTTTAAAGAATAATACACTTGGAATGATTAGATGGGAGCAAATGTGTTTTCTTGGTAGCCCGGAGTACGGCGTCGAGTTTACACCTATCGATTTTGCAGGGTTTGCGAAAAATTGTGGAGGCAAAGGATATTCAATAAAGAATCTAGATGAAGTGCAGCAAGTTATGAGAACGGCAATGCACGATAAGGAGAAAAAACCAACATTAATTGAGGCTTGTAGATCCATTTGAGCCAATAATGCCCCCTAAAGCAAAGCCTGAATTTCTCGAAAAAATGTCAAAGGCTTTTGAAAGTGGACAACCATATGCTCAAAGGATAGGTCTGACATTATACAGAAACAAATTTGAAGTAAAGTAAAGTAAGCATAAATGTTGCGTTGCCGCGATGGTCATGTCACCCATTTATTTACCGGCATCTCTGACATACTTTAGAATTTATTTCTGAAATATTCAATAAGCATATGGTGCATTATAATTTTGTTAAGCAAAGAGAGCATCTGATGATAATAAATTGGAAAACAACCTCATAGACAAAGTAAAAACAAAAGACGCACTAATAATCCATGATGATCTAAATACATGTGGTGGTAGCGAGCGTCTTGCCGCCTCAACAATACAAAGTTTAACCGAAATCGGATTCAATGTTGACCTTGCTACAAGTGAGGATCGTTGAAAGTGTGATAAACATAATATATCCGGCCCAAGGAAACGATGTCCCTTGAGCCGGTGTCTTTGGTGCCGATAAAATATATTCACATTAAGTTATATATCAATTACATATCGACATCGTTTTCGCAGTAGTGCTGTATTTCTTAAGTTAAATAATGAACCAGATCAGTGCCAGTAAACCGGCTGCTCCCATGTTGGTCAATTATCTTCGATAAACAAACTATATGATTATAATAAAAGGAAAAATCGGCGCAGCACCAATCGGGAATGGAAATCTGGGGGCGCGGCCGGAGGTTGGTCAAAAATCCTAATATGGATTATAGAAATTTGTACACTAGAAATTTTTTAGGGACATTATGATAATTTATGTCGTCAACGTTGGACGCGTCGGGATTCAAACGGGAGATCACTACTATAACGGAGCGTGGATTGACAAACCTTTTTGACAATGAATGAACGATTATTATATTTTTCACGGCTCTGGATATCATACCCTCTGGATATCCTTGTCTCTCTTTTTGATACAACCGGTTCATTTTGGAATAGATTTGACAGTGTAGCAGTATTTGAGGAAATAAATAGACTATCACGTGAAGTATTGATAAAAACGAAAGACATAGCTCAGGAATTTGGCTTCCAGTTGATATATGCCGATACAGACTATATTTCTAAAGAAGCAAGACGCGTCAAGACTTGAATACGAAAATGTTAAAGACATTCTAATAAGAGAAATAGGCCTTCCACTATCACTACAATATCATTACAAATTCCTAAACACGCCGTTAACGTAGTTACCTAGAAGATCAGGACCACCACACGTATCCATTTTGTCGCAATCTCTACCAGCTTTCATCGCATCATCAAGTCCTGCCTGATAGTCATC
>QHBN01000078.1 GCA_003176995.1 Candidatus Nitrosopolaris wilkensis | reverse complement strand
ATGGAATTAAGCTACAGACTACTCGTCCTGAGTTCGTTTTTATATAACTATCTATAACTACCTATAACACGTGTAATCGAACAGAGGTAGAAAGGGCCTGTCATTCAGTCGATTAATTTTTGGTCTATCTTATATATCATACTTGACCCTTAAGAGAGGCTCGGATATAGATTCACGTTTCTGATGTCTTAAAGAGGATTGAGGTAGTACGCCATATCCTACGAAAGACGACCAAGAACAATTAAATAAAATCGCATCAAGACTAGATCAAGATGAAATCATAGAAAAGTTGATAAGCAGTCCAAATTGAAACCAGGTGGGTTGACAGATACGATATTTGTGACAAACAAAAGAGTAATTATCAGGAATCCGACGATGTTAGGGGTAAGGGAGAAAATATTTTTGATCAAATTACATCGATACAACTTGGAAAAGGAGTATTCTCTTCAACAATAAAGCCTAGAGCCTACGAAGCGATCCCAAAAGATAAAGCTGAAAAGATTGTGGAGTTTATTAATAATATTATTATGAATCTATCCTCAGCACGCTCCCTACCACCATCATTTTCCGGTCCACAACAGCAGCAACTTCTTACTAATCGTATGTATTAGCAACAGAAAACTATCAACAGACAAGAATGGCAGGAATGCAAACCCTCATATTTTGTATGATTCGCAATAATACCAAAGCTTGTGAATAACGAAATTAAATATGCTAAAGAATATCATGAGGAAACAAAACACTCTGAAATCAGTATACAACGGTCGCGGCACTATCTTGACTGGAATAATAAACCTCTACCGTTTAAGGTATATTCTAACCTGCCCTTAATATCACTCCCTACAGACTTTTCCCAACCCACTCAAGGTGCCCTTAATTCTATTGGCAACACACAACCAGCTAAAGGTAAAAGCGTTGTATTCGATATAAAGAACCTTGCAGAATTATTGTTCTTTTCAGCTGGTATTACAAGGGTAATGAAGCTCGATTATGGCACTTATTATATGCGTGCCGCATCTGCTACAGGCGCGCTTTATCCTATAGAGCTATATATCATTTGTCAAGATATACCTGGTTTGAAGGCCGGTGTTTATCACTTTTGTCCTGGTGACTTTACCCTTACAGAACTGCGAAGTGGTGACTATCGAGCTACGTTAGCAGATATTGCAGGAGGTAACAATAATATAATTAGTTCGCCAATTACGGTTGCCTACACTTCAATCGCTTGGAGAAATGCGTGGAAGTACCAAGCCCGCTCTTACCGTCATTGGTTTTGGGATTCTGGCGTTATTGCTGCCAACTTTCTAGCTACATGTATCTCTCTAGAAATCTCTACACAATTGATCATGGGTTTTGTGGACAATGCTGTAAATCGTCTGCTTCGCTTGGACGATAAACAAGAAGCTGCCGTTGTTCTGGCTCCCATAGATAATAATTCATCTGTAGATTCAGTCCCCACGATCAAAGAAAGTGAGGATTTATCCATTCCTCAGACTATCCCTATGCCCAGAGGAGACCTAGACTATCCTGAAATTTGGAAACTACATAAATCTTCATATTTACACAATAAAGAAGAGGTCAAAAATTGGATTGCCGCTGCTATCGCCTTCAAACAAACTCCAACTAACAAAGCAGCAGAGGTTGTACATCGTAAAGCACTGAGATTTGAAACCTCCATAATTAACGAGCCTAGTTTGGCGGAGACTATCCTGCTCCGTGGGTCAGCACGCAAATTTTCCAGGCAACCCATCTCTTTTACACAATTATCTAATATACTCCACTATTCGACGCGAGGCGTGCCGCTGGATTTTCTTGATAGTAAAAGTGATAATGTTAACAACAAAAACAGTACCATCGATATCTACCTTATAGTAAACGATGTGGAAGGGTTGCAAGCTGGGGCGTATTTTTTTGATCATTATAATGAGTCTATTGAACAACTCAAAAACAAAGTACCCAGAGAGATATCTGTGTACCTTTGCTTAGGCCAAGCTCTTTTCGGTGATGCTAATGTTGTATTCTTTCTTATGACTGACTTGAATAAGATCCTGGATACTCTTGGTAATAGAGGATACAGGGCATCACAATTTGAAGCAGGAGTTATTGCTGGAAAGATTTACCTTACTGCTTATGCTCAAAAAATAGGGGCATCTGGTTCGACTTTTTTTGATGATGCTGTCTCTGAGTTTTTCTCTCCTCACGCTGCAGATAAGAGCACTATGATTGCAGTTGGTATTGGAGTTCCTGGCTACAAATCACGTCCAGGGAAAAATCTAGCTGGGCAGCTAACTAGGACGGAAATCTTGACGCAATAAATATAATCAAATTATAATTTCTGACAACATATTATATTATAGTTCTATTGAGGAACCGAGTTTGCCGGTTGTTGTAAGATATTAGATGGTAGTGAGTTCGATGGGCAAGATAAAACAGAGGAACCAAAACTCATGACATTCTCCATGGTATTTGCCTTACGTTCTGGTTCGAACTCCAACTGTTTGGTATCACACTTCGACGTCTTCTAGAGTGTTCGGTTTTGGATTGGTGACTCAAGGATTGGAAATGCTATCAAAAATTGATGGTACATGATGTTAATGCGGGGATTAATCTTTCTCGTTTTAGTTTTTTCATCATAGTTAACATTGCCTTCGGCGGAAGCTAACTGCAAAGTGGCATAAGAGTGCATTCAATCATGTGCTAACTTGATCCTTTCGAAGATCCAGTATCCCCCTCTCACTATGCTGGCAGAAGGAGCAGTCATTCACCGCCCCTTTCCTTGCTTAAGATATACCTCAACAGCTCTTCGAATGTACGTGCTTCGTGGTATATCTCCACGGACTTTATCGATTCTTTGTAATATTGATTTAGGAAGAGTAATTCCTACTTTCTCTGTTTTATCAACGGCAATTGTACCCTTCATACCAGTATTCTACATCGCACTACCTAGCATTAAAGATATCGACGACTATTCGTTCAATCGTTCATTGGTCCATTCGTTCATTCGTTCATTCGCAATCACTATTTCCTTTTGTTCATCATCTCAGTGAGCTGGTAATATAGTTGCAATAGACGCCGTTTTCTGTTATGTTATAGATTGATTTCTACATCGGTGGCCAGAAGACCATTACCCAACAGTATTGGGATGTATTGTTTTAGTTGTGAGGAGGACAAAAAAGCTCGGTACATAATACGTGTATTGGTTGCAGCTCTTTCAGTAACAACTCTCAAAATGGCCGCGATTATATCAGCCTACTTCGGTACCTAATGTGTCGCTCAGTGCTGCTTTCCTGGTTATTCACGCTAACCTTTGCCAACATCCTCACTTAAAACCTTCAACTGCATCAAACTAGATAACAAAAACCGTTAAGATTGGATCACCGACACTAGTACCAATTCTTCTGATAAAGAAGAGAGGTTGATCGATAGTGAACAGCAGCTAATAACGTTAGCGTCACGTAGTAGTAAGACACAGAGCAGAATAGCGGTACCTTCTTTTGCTGTATAGTATTTTGTACTAAGACACGTAATAGAACGTTGGCATGGAAATAATATTTTAATTAGAGTAAGCGGCTCCGTGTATATTCGAACGGACCGAAAGAGCATCCCTCATCATTGACAAAAGATCCAAAAGCTTGAGGAATATCCACTTCTTTCTCTTTGAAAATTGTACAAGCCTTAATCGAATTTATTGCTGATACTCATGCTCCTGGTCGCCTCTTTTTTGTACCAATCAGATAGATGACAGAGCTTCATGGAAGCTCTTCGAACTAAATGTACGAAACGTGATTTCAAAGGTAAGATATGAGATAAATTTCCTGATCGTCCCCCTAGTTGCAAGACATGTGAAAGTAACTTACGGCATGACGTTGTATGGTTTGGTGATGGTATAAAACGAGAGGTATGGAAGCAACCAATAATTCATTCTATGGCTTGTGATGCCATAATAATAGCCTGCGCTTCCTTGGTAGTGTCTCCGGCCAACACTTGCCTTTACACGCTAAAAAGATTAAAGCTACCTTAATTAAGATAAATCCAGAAAACACCCCTCTTTAACGAAAGGATTTTTCTATAAGGAAGACATCAATAGATGCATTACCAACGATACTGTCGATTTTGAATCTCTTAACTGAAAAATATGTTAACAATTTTCGAAATGTGATCTTCTATTCTTTTAGAACCTGCCAATCAAAATAAGCAAGCACAATACACACTAACTAATCGGAGCTATTTCGTCGATTTTGTTTTGTGTACGTAATAAACGCATATGCCCTTCTTCGTATGTATCGAACCATTTCAACTAAGAGCAGCTCAGATTCCTGAGACATGGAGTTCATCCTTCAAGAATTTAAGTCATAGCTGCTTATAGGTGTAGGCGTCGACACTAGAAAAACAAACAAAGACTGGAAAAATAGCATGTCTACGTGATGAATATTATATCATATCGTTGAAACATACACTATTCAACTATAGTATAAGATTGAATACTACTTTATAAAGCCCACTTGATTGTCTAAAACCATGGGAAAGAGACCTAGTACAATAAACCCAGCCCCTATTGCTGCTACTGCTATCACTCCTCCTACCTTAAATGAAACTAGCAGCATACAGAGAAATATAGAAAATGCCACCGAAGGACTATCATCTGAGTTTTTTTTAACTTACTTCACAAAGTATTATCTGCAAATAAAGAAAAAGCTCTGACGATATGCGATTATGTGTCTTCTTTAAGGTCAGAAATCAACGCTTCGAACAATTATAGAAGGAATAACATAATCTTGCTCTGCAAGTTCTCAAGATTTTTTAAGAATGAAAAATCATTCAAAGATATAGCAAGAGAAGATATACTATCATTTCTTGATAGTATTCGTAAATTAGAAAGTGTTGATCCATTGCACAGTGGATTGGAACATATAATCTTTACAGGATACAATTGATGCGTTTCTTCAAATGGTTGTATTATCCAGATATCGAACCAGATAGAAGGCCAAAACCTTCAGTAATTGAGAACATCCATCAATTAAAAAGAAAAGAAAAGTCAATTTACAAGCCTACTGATTTATGGACTTCTGAAGACGATTCACTTTTTTTTGAAATATTGTCCTAATACAAGGGATAGGTGTTACCATGCAATGTCGCGTGATTCAGCGGCGAGACCACACGAACTCTTGAAACTGAGGATAAAAGATGTCGTGTTCAAACTTACACCTGATAAAAAGCAATATGCAGAGATTCTAGTCAATGGGAAAACAGGTACAAGGCATATACCACTTATCAACTCTATTCCACATATCAAGGACTGGATTTCACAGCATCCTCAATATGCTAATCCAAATAGTATATTGTTATGTGGATTTGGTAAGAGCCTTAATAGAGTGATTCATGTAACAAGTCTTCATAAAATATATCAAAATTATAAGGAAAAATTTTTCCCCAAACTGTTGGATAATCCAAATGTGCTGCCAGAAGATAAGCACAAAATAAAAGATTTGTTAAAGAAGCCTTGGAACCCTTACATAAGAAGATATTCGTCATTAACTGAGAAATCTACGATATTAAAGGAGCATACCTTGCGCCAATTTGCGGGCTGGTCTCCTGGTTCTAATATGCATCTTAAATATTTGCACTACTATGGCAACGAATCGAATGACAGTATACTTGAAGCATATGGGATAATTTCTAAGGATAAGCAAATCTCTGAGGTGTTGAGACCAAAACAATGTCCTAACTGTTCGGAGCCCAATAAACCAGACTCAAAGTTCTGTGCAAATTGTAGAATGGTATTAACATATGATGCATACAATGAAACCTTAGAGAAGCAACAAGAAAAGGAGTCAGAAGTTCAAAAATTGCAAGAGAAGTATGAACAAGACATCAAAACGATGCGTGAAGAAATGAACCAACAGTTCAGTCAGATTATGTCAATGATCCAACAGAACCCAAAACTAGCTCAGATTAAACCAGAAGTATTATCCAAAAAAATGTAACAACCTAATCATAATCTAGAATAAGAAGCTTGGGTGGGTTTAGGAAATCGAAGTTTCAACAATTCTCTCCAGTTTCTGAATTTAGCCATCTCTTTACCATTTTTCAGTTTATTCGCCTCTTTCCACAAATCTGATAGGGGAAAGAAATCGTAGCTGATCCTCCAAACCACATCCATAACATGCTCAAACTCTTTTATTGCCTCAATACGGCTGCAGTACCAATAAAGAAACTTGATCTCATAATGAATTAAGAAAGATTTTCTAATCATATCGTCCCAAACTAAATCTTTAGCCGATGACTGTCCAATCATTTGATGTTGGATTTTGTATATTTCTAAATGTATTTTAGAAAGTCGTGAAAAAAGGTTGTATAAAGTCTCTTTAGCATAACCGGATCATCTGTCTGTCTTGGCCATGTATGCAATGTATGAATCAGGTACATCCCAAGTAAAAGTTGATAAATCGTAAAAGGAGCATAAATCATTGAACTGCCCTTAGGCTCATTTGTCTGCACTTTCCTTAATAGTTGACTTCCACGCTTGGTGCCATGGAGAGATCAGATTGTTATCACCAGTAGCAGCCTCGACCAGCGTTGGTCACACCATTTGACTATGAAATAACCGTATACGGAGCGTCCTGCAATTTCGGTATAAGTTCACTATATAGCGGAATTGTATAGTCTTGATCCTTCAGTTCACGAATCATATCTATTTGTTCTTTAAATACCTTGTGCGGGTCACGTGGATGCGGAGCAATTCTGATCATTTTCCGTCCTTGAGTATCGTCTAAAAGTTCGAAACGTCTTTCCTCTGTGCCGATCCTCACAACATTCTGATCTGGGTGTCCAGTCAAGTCCCAACTTAACACCTTTGGAACTTTGATTTTCTTGAACGGCAAGTGCGAAAGTAGAAAGATTTCCTCCTGCATTTCTGCCAAGCTAAATCCTAACTCCTCCAGTACTTCAATAGAACCACTGCTTAGTTTCCATTGTGGTGGCACAAATACACTAGTCTTTTATTCCTACCTGTTCAAAAATCTCTAAGCCTGCTCTTATTTCTTCTTGGCAAGTTCCTCTCGACTTTGTATGAAAATCGTCCATCTGACCGTTTGTGTCTTCATGATAAAGGCCATGTAACACTATTTCACATCGTTTGTATGATTTGAGCTTATCCACGAATTCTGGAAACCTAGGAAGATCTTCCTTATGATGAAAAAATGGAACTGCGGCAACATTGAAATTTATTCCTAAATTCTCAAATGCATTTGTAAATTCGAATATCCTTTTTGAGAAAGATGGCGCGGTATCGTGCAACGTTACGACTGCTCAGTGTTTACTAGGCATTTCTTACTCTACCCCTTGTAAAAGTTCATAAGCTTTTTGATAATGTAGCTCCTCTGTCAATTATATCTTCCTCTTTCAAATGCAGTTACCTTATTTTTATTCTTTTTATTATTTGGTGAAGCACGCAAGGTCATTCTACAACAAGGGCAAACTATGCCTTATGATATAAACAAACTTCATTAGATTATTTGTGTTACTTGACCAATCAAAATCTAAACCTTAAATCTATACACTGCGTAATCGTTTCTTTGTGGCATCTATTCAACTGACGGATGAAGAAGAGGAGTACACACTATTCAATTACTTCACGTTCTATTGGACGAGTAATGTCGAGTCGTTTGCTAATTACTATGGGAATCTTCTCTCTCCATTGACTACGTCACTTTCTTTGCGCGGATTATCTGTTACAAACAGACTACGTGCATTATTTAGATGTGTGGTTGCGGAAGTAAAAAACTGTTCAAGAACGGCAATAAGAAGTGATAAAAAAATTTCAATATTTAATTTACAATTATTTTCTAAGGTTTAAGTCAAATATATCTTGAATGTCACCCTCTTTGTATTTAGCAACATTCTTAATCTTGAGATGAAAGCTGCAAGAATTGTGAATCAATACGAAATAATGACTAAAGCAGATCAATGAACATAAAAGAACCGATTTTATACTCGATTTTGGTCAAGAACTAAGGAAGAACAAGGAAGAATTTGCAAAGACAACTACAAAAGAAATGTGAAATTAGGAACTAGAGCTGGCTGTTATAACGAGGACTGATAATAAAAATGAAGTACCATAACTAAGAGATAATTAGAGTGGAATTCTAGATTGATATGGATTACAGTCATGGTAAGAAATTATCTCTCCCCATCTGAAAATGGGATAGACATCAGATCTTTCCTCACAATGAATCCATAAATTCTACGAAATCAGAATTATGAACGTGTTTTGTCTTGTCCCAAACTTTTCTAAATTTTGGCATGCCCATAAGTGTTTGTGCTAAAGCATTCCAGCGAGGCCAAAGTTTTGTATCCATCATTTTTGGTTTTATGAAGATAAAACAGGAATTCAATTGAATCAAGGTATGCGACTACAGTATAATATTCATCAGGACTATCAACTAAAGCCAAACGTTCTGCAAATAGCTCGTTTTCTTTTGTCATTTTTGTAAATCCATCAGTATTTTCGAGTTTCATCCTCGTCTCTATTATTCTCGCGTATATTTGCTGTTCACTTTGTATAAGCAAACTTTCCTTTACTGAGGATAATTGCAACAATGACATGTCAAATAAAGCTACAAGTATTCCAATAGTAATTATTGAACTATTTTCTGTGAAGTTCATATCATTTCTAATTATATGTAACGATATCTAAAATTTATATTCATACAGTTAAGCATATGTAATTCCGATTTTTATCGCTATTGAAAAATCACTTCAACGTAAAGATATACGAAGCATGTAGCCAATGTTTTACTGCATACAAAGCTGACTCTTAAGAGAATAGTAATTCTAAAGGAGACGACTTTGCTTGTCTTGTCTCTTAGAATGTCTATCGAATGATAGCCTTTGATACAAGAAAATTGAATTCAGATTTCTCCATGCCAATTTTGAAATTCGTAGATAAGCTAATGTAGTTTTGGGCAGTAATATGAGTTATACAATGGAACAATTAAAAATCAGAGACGCTCAAAACTTACAATCTGAGACAGTTCTAGTAATGCAGGGTGGAGGATCTTTGGGCGCATATGAATGTGGGGTATATAAAACGCTGGCTAGACGAGGTATAAAATTTGATATTATAGCAGGCACTTCGATCGGGGCCATTAACGCAGCAATAATAGCAGGTGCAAAGAATGACGCTGAACCTGCAGCACAGTTGGAGGATTTTTGGTTGAACGTTGCAGAGAGGATAAATATACTTCATTCGAACCTAATGCTCAGGATATTTTACAAGTTTGAGGAGTCTTACAAACTGTGCCGCATCAAGTTTATTTCGAATCCATCATGAAGTTGCATTCTTAGACGTTGTGGAAGAAGAAGAGGTCACGTTACCTTTCATCCCCATCATCATGCTTTTTACCTCCATCATCATACTCTTAATTTCTTGTTCATGCATCTTTATCCCTTGAGCTGTCAAATTTAGCTCCATCAGCGTTCCTTTCGTATTACCAGTCTTTAGATCCATTATAGCTTCCATCAAGTGCATCTTAGCGTTCTGAAGAGATGCTCCGAATGTCATATTACTTCCGCGAATCGTCATATTTTTTCCAGGCATCATATTACCCACGAATGTCATATTACTTCCGCGAATCGTCATATTTTTTCCACCAGTACTACTAGTTTGATTACCCGGCATCAGACTCAAAGATGATGCGATGGGAGTAGAAAATTTTATCGCTATCGTTAACATACTAAGTGTCAGTACCGCTGCCATGAATCCCGTACTGACTATTGTAAACTTTGAATTTTTTTGCATTAGTCGAGATTATCTTATAACAACTATAAGTGATTTACCTTTACTGAAAAATAGAAAACACCATGTTTTAAGTTATTATACATAAATAAAACACACTCTTTTTCTTAGGTGTACAGAAACCGCGTTGATACGCACACTTCTCCTCTAAGCAAATGCTATTCCTTATATCACTACATCAGATCACATCTACGATGCCAATTTGTATGCACCACTTAATCCAATCTGCATGAGATCTGGACAGAATTTGGAAATAAGCATTTATCTATTGACTTTTGCTCCTTCTACTGATGCAGAGTAAGGTCAAAGTGATAAGGGTTGATTTTTCTCTTAAGAGAGAAGTATTCTTTGTAGTAGTAGGAGCAATAGTGGGTGCTTTAATAATGATTATCCCAAAAATAGCTTGTAGCACAATAGAT
>QHBN01000077.1 GCA_003176995.1 Candidatus Nitrosopolaris wilkensis | reverse complement strand
GAATTGATTTGTGGCTCTGTTGCTTTTACAAATCTATTGCATAAATGACATTGAAGGTCACTAAAATCAATTAAAGTTATGGGAGCTGAAGTACTTCCTTGATGGGCAGCACCTTGTTTTATCAGATTAGATAACGATAGAGCAGCATTTTCCTGTGTTTGAGCAAAAGCATAGAAGGGTTCAGGGTATAGCTGCAAAGATGAAAAGAGAGGAGTGAGAAAGAATGGTAGTGCTGCCAGAAATATGCAGCATTTATTCTATTATTTTTCATAATATTATTAGATGATTCCTATTTGTTTAATTTGCTACGTGGTGTCGGCTGTTTTTCCTGCTTACTATTCATGAATGTATTAAAAGTGCACGGCTTTGTAATCCTATTATGTACTGAATATAACGCCCACATGAGTACACCTATTGATAGTATCCTTAAAGGGGTTTGATAATTTGTAAGAAAGTCTGTTGCTATGATGCCGAATCCTCCAAATGTAGATATGACAAGAAAACCTATTGAAGAACAGCTAGCACAAGTACTAGAGGCAACACCTAGAATAGAGCCTGAGAATAATGATTTGTCTAACTTTAACTCTGAATTTCTAATTACATATACATTCATGGCAACCAATACCCCCATCAATAATGAAGTTATGTTTGTTAGGATGAATCCAGCTATTGCATCATCGGGAAGATAAAAAGTCACAACGGGTGAAAAGAATAGCAGCTGGTCAAATGCACTAAAAACAATCCAAAAAATGGTGAATGCAGCAGCAGCTATGGCAATATAGACAGGATTTGGAAATACCATCTTAAATGCAAGTGGTATTGTTGTCTTTAGGTTTGATATTGATTCTAGCTTTCTACTGATATAAAACATGTTCATGGTTTTCCATTTTCTTTCCTTTGGTATTATTAGATTTTATGCGTTTGGTCATTTAATGATAGGTACAAATGCTATAAAGTCGTTTCCTTTAATAGTTAAAGTTAATATTGAACAGTTAAACCTGGATGAAAAATTATTACTCCTTCTACTCCTTACCTTCAAGGAATTTAATTACATCAATGGCTGCTTTGCAACCAGATCCTGCTGCTGTTATAGCCTGTCTATAGGTATAGTCGTAAACATCTCCTGCTACGAAAATACCATCAATATTTGTCTTACTTTCCTCGTATTTCTTGATGTATCCCTTGTTATCAAGTTCAAGCTTACCTTTGAAGAAATCCGTATTTGGTTTATGTCCAATAGCCACAAATACTGCGTCACACCTTATTGTTGACAGCGCCACCGTGTGTACATTTCTTATTCTAATCCCTTCTACCTTATTTTCACCAAGGATTTCGTCAATAACGCTATTCCAAATAAAAGAAATCTTCTTATTGTTGGATGCTCTTTGTTGCATTATTCTAGCAGCTCTAAGCTCATCTCTTCTGTGAATAACTTTGACACTATTGGTAAGTTTTGAGAGGAATAAAGCTTCCTCTATTGCTACTTCTCCCCCTCCTACGACCACCACATCTTTACCTTTAAAAAAGAAACCATCGCAAGTACCGCATGCAGATACTCCTTTACCCTTCAGTCTGCTTTCAGACTCTAGGCCAAGCCACACAGCTGAAGAACCAGTTGCAATTATGACAGCTTCTGCTGTATGGACAGTATCTCCAACGTTGATCTTGAATGGTCTTGATAGAAAATCTACTGAACCAACCGCTGCATCAATAAACTTTGTGCCAAACCTCTCCGCTTGCTTTCTCATATTCTGCATTAAATCAGGCCCTCCTATTACCTCAGGAAAACCAGGAAAATTTTCAACATCAGTTGTAAACATCAACTGTCCTCCTGGTTCATTTCCTGATATTACTACTGGCTCTAGTCCTCCTCATGCAGCATAGATGGCAGCTGTTAAACCAGCAGGACCAGACCCAATTATGATTACTTTATTATTATCGTTCATGCAGCTTCAGATGAATGAATAAAGGGAAATTTTGTTATTAAAAGTTAACATTAGGATACGTTTAGTTTATCACGTACTTGCCCGATCAAACAACATAAATAACTATTAAATAAATAAATGATAGTGAGAATGATACAAAGCATATCTGTTTGTGATATTTGTGGAAACGAAATGAGTTCCTCTCATTATCATCTGCCAGCAGAGATCAAGGAAGCAAACAAGATAAAGTTTGTACATATGGAATGCTGTTCGGCTGACGAGATAAAAAAGAATCTTCTGTCATACGCACAAAATCAGATCAGATTTTATCATGATATTGTAGATCTAGTCAATGATACCAACATGAAGAAGATTAAAGATTTTGAAATGAAATATGGCATGTATGAAGAGGTCTCCCAAGGTATTCTTATAGACCGTGACACCTACATAGCTGGCTTGATATCAGAACTGAAAAAAAGATAGGCCCGCAGGCATATTTCTTGATTCTCTAAACATCTATGTTACTTATCGCAGCCTGTATTATTATTGTAGGCACATTCCATATCTTTAACCGATTTTTAAAAATTGAAGAAATCTCTTTTAAGCAATAAAAACACAGGGTAAATCATATGTCTACAGATATAAGAAGTTCTGAATGGGATTCGTTAATATCGGATAAGAAGCTAGTAGCCGCTGATTTTTGGGCACCATGGTGTCCATACTGTATGCGATTGAAACCGGTCTTTGATTCGGTAGCGAAAGATTACGCAGAAAATATTAAATTCGTAAAGGTTAATGTAGGTGAAGAACCGGAGCTGGCATCCAGATATGGAATTCAAGGTATACCGGTCATTAAGTTTTTCTGTGAGGCTAAAGAGGTAGGTGAAATTGTCGGCTATCTTCCTCAAGATGCATTAAAGAAGGAGATCGAAAACATAACTAGAAATGCTCCAAATTGCCTTGCAAATACTTCCCTGAGGAAGTAACAAGGCCTATAATTCCTCGGATGAAAAAATGCTCGAAAGTCATTAGTGCAGATATCATTCTATTGTTGCGATTTGTACTATTGTAGGATAAGCTGAGAAACTACTTTCAGTGTCTACATCATAATTGAGACTATATGATCTGTGTATGAATTTTAAATTCTCTATAGTGGCTGGGTACACGGGGGGGGCTTCATGTGTTGAGAATCATATACACCTCGATCAAGAAGTACCTAACTTTTTATGGCGCATGGGATCGATTGTTATTGCAGATATATGCCATTGCTATGGTATGTTCGTTGTATCCTGATGTAGCCTTTTCTCCTTTTGTTGTCGTTTTCTAATCGCTTTAATTAGAGCATTTACTCCGTATGATAGAGCACATGAAGGACTGATGAAATTTGCCCACTTCGGAACTTCATTGTCTTCCACAATTTAGTGAGCGTAGCCAATTCAAATAAACCTTTGGTTAAACTTCATTTTGTAGTGTTCAATATTATATTGATTCTTCATTTTTTGCAAGATTGGATTAATGCATTCGATTAAAGCACATTTTCGTGCTTGTTACATCCCATAATAACTAATGTGGGAATACAAATGCTAAGACTCACCCCACTTCAGACAAGGGTTGAATCGTCTAGTATTGACATACAACTGACTTCGATTAGAATTTCATCGAGTCATTAGACAATAAAGCAGAAAAGATTTTAATTAGCGAATGTTACCTAAATTCTGATTCAACTTCTCTTCTCCACTACCAGAATCATGAAAAGCATATGCGACGAGACGCTTTGTTGCAATTTTTAATTTACATACAAATTTCTTTATGTCTTCTTCAGTA
>QHBN01000076.1 GCA_003176995.1 Candidatus Nitrosopolaris wilkensis | reverse complement strand
GTCAATGGATTGATAACGAACCTTTCTAGACATTGGTGATAATGCCGTAAAAACCTTTCTTTGGGATTGCTATCTCGAATCTGCAGATATGCTGATTCGAAGCGACAATAAATATTGTCATATGATAGGAGGCGAAGACAAGTTAGAAGCGCGGTATCCAGATATGATAATATGTTAGTCATGAGCGAATTGATATGGGGCTAAACACCTTAGTAATCTTCCCTTAAAACAATCCGTATTCCCCGATGTTGAAGTCGTTTTTGATGGAGCCGACCATATTGACAAAAAAAGCAATATGATAAAAGGCGGAGGAGGCGCTTTCCTAAAAGAGAAGATTTTGCTCTCAGCAGCCAAGAACGTCATCATTACAGCAGAAGTCGACGAAATATGTAGAATCCTTCAATCGATCTGTACCGATAGAGGTACATCCATTTGCTGATATCTAGTCGCGAGAAAACTAGAGGAATTATGTGGTCGTCCGAAACTACGTACTTCTCCGAGGATTATGATAAGGCCTTTCAATCCTCTGTTTTTTGGCGTGTGACCATGCTGAAAAACACATTCAATTCTGATATAAGCGACCCGCGAAAGCTCGAGCGAAAAGCAAGGGAAAAAGTCCATATTACCAACACCAACATTTCCAGGCAAACAAAGAGAACGTCGTTCCTCTTCAGCGTTAGTTATAATATGCTGACTTTTGGTTCGAATAGCAATAGCTTCAAATGCTATTGCCCAATGACTTTGTTAGCACTTGTTTCTGTTGTCGGGTGCGGGGTTTAGGGAAACAGGATCATATCCGATTTAATTGCACAATTCATAAATGGCAGTACGGATGGGAATACGTGTCGTAAAAAATGAGGGCAAATATTGGTGTATATTATGCGGCTGCCACCACTACCATAATTACTGGACTATTACAGCTCGTACTTTCTAGCTCAATAACAGCCCTAGAAAAAGGTAATCCCAGTCTACAAATATTTTTCATCGGGATAGGAATTCTGCAATTATTCTGGGCTGTGGGTATAATCAGAAAATGGGGGAGCCCTTTTTACTCTTTGGCTACAGGTCTCAACGTAGCGCTGATTTTTCTGTGGGTCCTCTTTCGGTTGCCCCAGACGCTCGTAGGAGCTGCTTTGCCTATAGATTCGCTGAGTATTGCGATTGAAGCATTGCAAATTATCTTTTTTGCGTTGTGTATAATAGTATTGGCCACAAATGAGGATCGTGAACTGACTACGCCTGAATCGGCGACGCGTCCATTCAAAACAAATATAATGGATAGTATCCCAATTGCGGGCAAGTTAACTTCTATGGCTAGCAGGAGGGTCGTCTTAGGAATCGGCGCCGTAATCCTGATCATCGGGATTGCTGGAATAACCTACACGATGCAGCAAGTAGTGCAACAATACGAAATAAAGAAAACATCAACCCCCCCCTATACGTCCGAACCACCAGTACAAACCCCATCTTCTGTATACATTGAAATAGGATTCGTAATAATCTTCATTGCGGGCTTAACCATCATGTCCTACGGGGCTACTCTCACGGGTCGATTGTCTAGACAGCAGATAGGTCGATAATATGACTAACAGTCTGAATGAGAAATGAAGTAAGTTGCAATTTCGATAGCGGAAGCTTCAAATTCAAATAAACCTTGATGTGTCCGCACTTTCTTCTACTCTTAAATAATAACCTAGCAGAGTGGTTCCTTCATGCGGTATTTCCAAGGGATTAAATGCTGGTGAGAAGAGTTTTTCTGCTCCACCAAAAAATTGTTTGCTGATTAATCATGTCGTTTGAATTCTTGGTTCCGTATGTCGCAAGTGATAGTCCGAACTTTTTGACAATACTTTAGCAGACTCCCTTCGGTTGTTCAGGATGTTTGTGGGGTTCCTCCCTGGTGACCTCATACAGCCTATTTATAAGCACTTACTTTATATACGATTAAGGGGCCATGAGAAGAAAATTATTCAGTCGACGGAGCTGAAATAAGATACACGACCTTATAAAACTATTTTGAGTATCCGTTTCTCAGAAAAACATGGTGATGACAACAACAAACTCCGGTATTTCAAGAACATTTGTCCCATTTCCGCTTCTCTCTATTATGCTGAGCTGAACAATATTCCTTCCACCATAATCGTCTTCCAACATTAACGTCCCCATTCCATTAAGCCGACTACAATAGGCTTGCATCGTGCGAACTGCAGACTATGTATAACTATAGAGCCATCCTTGGCTTCTAAATGGTAGAAGCAGAGACAATAATTATCTATCTACTTTTCCTAGGTGATTATTCATTTTCACTTTTTTTGTCACTATCTGAACCCCCACTCCAAGGATTCCAAAAAATGTTAAGCCAGTATCCATTAATTTTTGAGAATTCTCTGGCAAATTCATAGTACGTATGTATACCAGCCAGAGTGAAATCTTGCCATAAAGCCATGCTAACAGTAAACGGATAAAGGTAGTCTCCACCAGATGGAATATCGAAGTTATCGATGTTAACCTCTTTGCTAGGACCAGTTTCAGGAACAGGCAACTCCTGTTGTTGTTCCTTCTTACTATCTAAATCAGTCGTCTCGAGCGGTTCGGTAGCAACATTTTGGTCTGTCACAGTAACTACTTCTTTTTCGATTTGCCAGGTGGGTCCAGTGGGTACAGATTGTTTTCCCTCCTTTGCTGCTTTATCTTGCGACAGGGG
>QHBN01000075.1 GCA_003176995.1 Candidatus Nitrosopolaris wilkensis | reverse complement strand
ATCGTTATACAATACGTTTATTCAAAGAAAATAGATTGTAAGAGACATCATATAGTAGGTTCACAAGTTATGCAACACTGCAAGAATCATAATGTGTATAAAGATGCTATACCCAGAGCCTAGCAATAATGAGTTTACCAAAAATTGCAGCGGTAACACCATGTTTAGTCAGTTCTCCCATGTCCATTGTCAGGCCATACACTTCTAGATTTGTGTTTCTGCCAACTTTCTACTCGAGGTGGAGCTAACCGATTGACTACTAAATCTGTTATTAGATTCCTTCGTACAACCTCCCTGTATTCCCGATCTTAAGCTGAATATCCTTTTTTGACATAGTAACTCATCAAAATTGAATCTTCAATGGTTCGATACCATTATAACAACAAGTCGCTATATTTGACAACACTTCTCAGCTATAGAATTGTCCTGGACTTAGATGGCTCAAAACTGCGCTAGAGTCATTTGCATCTAGAACATAAACCATCTTACCAATGTAGATTTGTCGAAAGACAGGATAATTTAGGGAATGTATCGAATCATGATTGGCGTCCCCTTTAGCTCTGATGACTTTTTGTTCGTGAGTGTCTGTTACTATCTGAGCTACTCTATGTATAATAATTTCTGTATTTGTCGTTCCAAACGTTCTGAAGACTATAATATCTCCAATCTTATGAGTATCAAAAGGAATACTTCTATCCACAATTACGATATCATTTTGATGTAAGTTTGGCAGCATACTATTATCTTTCGATAGGAATATTGATGCGATTGGTGTCCGTATATGTATACACTACAGTATCGTATGGCGGGATTGGCACGATAATGGAAATATATGGGGCCGAATGATTTGGATGGTCTGTGGCCGCGGAAGATGGATTATCCCCGTTTAGTTCCCTTTGCAACTGTACCAGATCGCACGCTACTGGGATTTCGTTATAGATCCAACCTTATGTCTCCCCTAGTTGAAGTGGCATGATTGAGCTGGGCCGAGTCAATTTACCCGTATCGAAGATGTCTGATCTAAGGTAAATTTTTAATGATATTAGCTGCTTCAGACATTGGAAATGCTTTAAGTGTTTTAGTATGTACATTGCCTTGGCTTCCAGTAGCAAACAGAACTAAAGCTATTGCCTCGTCATTTGGAGCTTCAACTATTGCTACAATGTCATGCTATCCAAGTGCGTAATACAAGTTAAGGAGTTTCCCCCCGTCTTTTCAAGTACAGTCCTAAAAGCCTCAGCTCGCTTTGGACTATCCTTTACAATCTTGAATCCTTGATCTGTAAAATTGACTGAGAATATAGTGAGACATTGCAAACCACTGCATCGCGTTTATCGAACTATATCTTGATTCCTTATTATGTTCTATAAGAAATCCATCAAGCATTATTCAGAGGGAGCAGTAGTACGGCGCGAAGTCTCAATGACGCCGCCTTGCGGGCCTAATAATTCTAGGGTTTAGTTTGTGCTAATTGTTTAGCATAGCACACATGCTAGGAGTGCTATATCGGTCGTTTTGTTAGTTCGTCGAACGAATCTATAGGGCACGCTATCAATAAATTTAAGCGTTGTTTCAGGAACGAAGACACTTAACGCTTTGTTTGGGTTTAAGATGTCTTTCTTAAGAGATACTCTAGCATATTGTTCGGCTGCCATACAACGTCTGGTAGACAAGACACATATAGACACATATTGGCATTAATTCACGTGAGCTACGGTAAATGAGTGCAGCTATCCCCCCAGAAATAGAGGTAAAGGAACACCCAAACTTTAGGACAATCAATGTGGGTGGAGTATACGGCATGCCTGTTGGTATGCGCTTCGAAGTAGTTCTCTACTCAGAACAACTTGAAGTTGCAAGAGCGTTGTCATCGGTTCAAACACCCATGCCACCTAGTGTTAGTCGCATACTAGAGTGTAGACTCATAATAGACCCGTTTCAGGCGAAATCAATTGCGCAATGGCTAACGGCACAAGTGAACGCCTTTGAAAAACAATTTGGACATATCCCGTCAGCTGAGGAGCTACAAGAAAAAGCCACAGGTACTGAAGCAGAAAACAAAAAAGGGCTCTACCAATAAACAAAAAAAACTGACTAATCCCCCAACAACAGTATGCTCAAACACATTACATATCACGCGTAGACTGACAGCGCCAGAAAATGCAAAATAGTGAGACACAGAAAGATCAGCAAAATATTGGAAAGAAGTAACGGTGTTGAAGCATTATCAGAAAACGAAGACACAGAGCAATACATAAGACATGTGATACAGGAATTAGAAAAAATTGAAGAAGATCGTACTGAACCAATTATATTCCCGTCTTCTCCGTGGCCTTCAGAAATACCTCCTGTGAAAATTCTCGTTTAATCCTCTTATGTCTGTATCAAAGGAGGAAGGCCATAATCAGTATAGATCGCAGAGATAAGTTGCTTCTGCAAATGAAGAATTGTCTCGACATCCTCAAGTGAGGCTCGCTTGATCTACGTGATCCACCACTCACATGAATGCAGAGCTCATAAAATATCTTGCATGAAAAATGTCACCAATTAAATTAATATTTGGGCGCGATATTATGAAAAATCAGCAATGTTGATCTGTAATTGATGTATAATTTAATGTGAGTATTAGGCAATCCGACAAGGGATATTGTTTCATTGGGCTGGATGTGTTACAAGTCTGAAATATTACTCATATTCTTCGTAGCATACTTTCAATGACTCAAATGCAGCGAAAAGCTACACTCTTCACAATAGTAGCCGAGTCCATCAAATTCAGAGTGTAACGTCATAACATCGTGGCAGCGAGGACATTCAATTTCCTGCTCGATGGATATATCTTCTTTGACCAAGTTCCTTTCCATCTGCTTTTCTAATTGCGACTGTAATAGTCGTGTTTTTTTTGACATTGTCGGATTATGGATAAGCGGCCCCCAGCTTCTAATATAGAGTGGATAACCAACGGAGGAGGGGGAGGGTACACATTCTTTGGGCCGATTATGTTAGTAAGCGTCAAAGCCTTGATGGTTTTTGCGTCTCTCTCTGGTCTTACATCTTCGTTGAGAGCATCGTATGTGTGTCAAAATCCTTCCCGCATACGCAGCATTTTATAATTCAGCTGGAAGTCATGTAGAAGTTGACAACCCAAAAAGAATTAAAACAGCTCAAGGCTGTACAGTACTAATCTTAAAATGGTCCTCGTTCTAGAAAATTACGAGTCTTTATTTAACACCTTAAGAGACGACGTAGTGGCATCTAAGTATTGAGGTCCCTTAAATCTACGTCACATTTGATGACCCCGTTGACTATGAAGCAGGCGCCGAAAAGGCAGAAAAATCATTTTGGCCAAATATGATGGCATATACTCACCCAGAGGATTTGATGAAAAATTTGCAAAAGCAAGTTAGGTGGCCCTTCCCGACCGAGTCTTTAATTATGGCCCCCTTATTTTCGCAGCACAAATTAATCGAATGGTTGGAAGGACGAATTTCTAGAAAAAAAACAAGTGTTTTAAATCCTTTGGATCAATCATTGAACGAAATTTCACACAATTATAGGCTTCGAATCAGCGTTTGACAAAATATATTAAATGCTGATTCAATTCCTCTTGTTGGAGCAACTATCTCGATCATCATCAAGATAGTCATAGTAGTTGTACTATCTAGAATTTAACAAAATAATGAACTATTAGCAGTTAAATAACAATTATTTACTGTTAGGAAATATGTTAAGACAACGAACCCTCAATCCTATGGCTTAAAAGCACTGATATTTAACCTAACATAATCTAAGGACCACCGCGTTTGGGATTTCTTACTACTATTACTTCTATTTTCAACTTCATGCAAAAACAATTCCAGATATCTATTTCTTCTTTTCTCATCAGGAAGGTGTTCCAGGAAGGGTTTCATTATTACTGTCTTTACAAATCTAGCATATATTTCACGATTGGTAAGGCTTACATGGTCACTATGTATGTGAACTCTTGTATTTACGTATCCTATCGCTCTTAGTAATTTAGTTGTGTCATCAGGTTTTGCAAAATACCATGGTTGATTCATGTTTGTAAAATATAGCTTGAATTGACTTAACTCCATAACCCGTCGTAGCAGCGTAAGAATTCTTTGTAAGTTTCCATATCCTCTACACTGAATTAATAGTTGTCTCCCCCTAGTGCGGTCACAGTTTAGCATCTCCCAAAAATGCTGAAAAACTCGTATATGATCGTGAACCCAGTGAAGCGCAGCATTAGAAAAAATTACATCTAATTTTGTAGGGAGTTTCACATCAGCAAAATTAGAT
>QHBN01000074.1 GCA_003176995.1 Candidatus Nitrosopolaris wilkensis | reverse complement strand
ATTCGATTGCCTTCAAATAGTCAGCTAGGAGTTCGGTCTCAGTAGCTCGATAATACGAGTCTCCAATTCCAATTGAATGTGACATAAGTGTCTCAACGTTTATAGATTTCATACCGGATAGTTCACATCTAGTTTTGAACCATTTGCGAAATCCGTGGTCAGCTTGGAATTCATGTCGCTTTTTACCCAATTCCAGCTTAGTCCTCTTTTCATTTATTAGTTCACCGCACCCACTACGGTAGGCCATCCACTTCTCTAGTTCAGTATAAGCCTCAGAGGTGGTAAATGTGAAGTACTCCTCTTCATCTCCTGCATAGACAATCATTTTTGCAGCCACCACTTTGCCATCTCTTTCAATTGGTCTTATGTTACCCCATCTGAGGTAATCCCACGCTCCGAGACGAATCCCCGAAGATGCCATGGTGAATAGAACTGATTTAATCCTTCGATCTGGGTATTCTGCTATTTTGCGGATCTCTTCTATCGTCGGCGCTCTGTCATCCGCAAATCTCCTTATTTTTGGTAATCCACGCGAAATCTTTTTCCAAGGAACCGGGATATCTGACATTTCACAAAATAGCTTAATGGCTTTAAGAAAATTGCATAAAGTAGCGCCCGTAATTTCTCTTTTCTCAAGACGCTCCTTTTGAAACTGTAAAAATCCCATAATTCTGTTGAAAGCCCAATCTGGGTCTGATTTTCCTCTATCAGCAAATAGATTGCAGCGTTCCTCAATCGGTCTCTGCTTTTCCAAATTAATGAAATCAAAAAACCTACGAAGTCGTCGCAAGTAATAGTCTCTTGTCAATGCCGATCTAATCGCATAGACAAACATTGAGTAAGAATTCGATTCTCCTTCTACTATTTCCAACTACTATTTTTCACCTTTTTTATTCTCTCGAATCCTAATAAAGTAGCGATATCACTATGGGGCCAGTGGGATTTGAACCTTGGTCGTAAATGGGGTCAGTACCTTGTTTGATTTCCTTAACGGAAATGCTACATATCACATTAGCATTCTCCCTTCCGGGTTAAACTCAAAGATAGTACTTCAATAGCTATAATTCTGGTTATTATTGGTGGGTAGTGGTCGGTAAGCTAAATGAAAAGGTAGCTCCTTGATCATCATTATTTTCTCCCCATATTTTACCTCCATGCGCTTCGATAATGCTCCTGCAAAAATACAATCCCAACCCAGGATGAAGAAAGAATGGTAAGCATAAAGGAGTAATAGGATGGGGAGTAAGTAATATTACCATGAAAAAGGTTCTTATTTTCTTAAGGGCTTCATTGAAGGGGTTTCGGCCAATTCAGTCTATGCCAATAGTTAGTTAGTAACGAGAATCACTTGTTTAGTCATTATCTTAATCATTAAGCTAATATATTTATATATTTCTGTTTTGATTGTTGACCATGAAGAGGGAAGAAATCATTGAAGCTATCAGCCAGAAGTTTAGAGAAATGTCAACTGAAACAATAATGTTCCACCAAGCTGTAGCAGATGTACTTGGCTTGTATATTACTGACCATAAATGCTACGACCTTATCTACCCGTTCCGGAGCTGTGCCAGCTGGCAAGCTTGCTGAACTGACCGGCTTGACTACTGGTGCAGTAACGGCAATTATTGACCGCTTAGAAGAAGCTGGCTATGTAAGAAGGACAGGTGATCCGAAGGATCGGCGTCGGACCATTGTCGAGCCTATCAGAAACAAGAAATTGGAAAGGAAAGTTGGAACAATCTTTAATCCTCTTCATGAAAGAACGCATAAGCTTCTGTCTTCCTACTCTGACAGAGAATTGGCTTTCCTGCTTGACGCAACGACAGAATTCATAGATCAGACACGTGAAGAATCAAGAAAATTACGGAGTGTGCAAAGACAATCCTCTAAGAAGTGACTTGAACGGTATGTCGGCCTTTTTGAACTAGGCCAGAATAATAGAAATGTCGCACCATAAGTACAGTGCAAGACCACAGTAATGACATTTCAGATCTATCGAAAGACGCATGATGGGAAAGCGGCCAAATTATTATTGCCGTACTATGACCTATTGGTCCAACAACAGCACTTCGCTAGAATGCAATTCGGACAATCCTTGGGTGAAGGACTATTTTTACATTTGACTGGTAAACATCCGCAATCAGCACACTTAACTTGCATGACGAGTTAGGATCGATAATAAATAATAAAAAGTTATTTGCTGTTCATATCCAACTAATCTAGCCAGGATATATCCTAGTTTGAGGATGAAAAGCAGCCCATGCAAACCAAAAGCATTCGTCAAATGGTAAGCGTGTAAGCTGTTTTCCTTTCATCTCTCCACTCACTGTTATGCCGTCAAAATTCCATTCACTTCCGGTTTGTTTATCTATGATCTTATTAGTACTAGCGTTGTATTGAAAATCTAACGTCTGGCCAGCTATTACTGGACTATATAATCTAACCATGTGTGGATATAGCGAAAATAATACTATCGTTTTGTTACTGATCTTATCGTTGATTACTTTACTGCTCTCAATTTGATGTAATAAGTAGGCTTTGGAGTGACCTCCATTGTTTAATCCCACCACTATCTCTTTCAAGCCCATTCTTGTATCAATATTAGAAATAGGAAAATACAGTTGGCCACTAGTGTAATAGTCACCATACGGATCTACACCATAAGGTCGTGTAAAACCAGTATCTGTGGATAATACCATAGATCTGGGATATAGTTGCTTCCAATCTTTCCAATATGCCAAGTCAAACGGGATTCTTGTTAAATTTTCACCGGCATGAGTTCCTACTATTCCTTCGCCTAAAGCTTGACTCCATAGAGAGCCGGTAAGCCTATCATACATTACAAGATTGTTATTGTATAATGCCTGAAGTTCCGAACTCTACTACAACCTTCCAGTCGATTGTACGATTGAATATTTGGCCAGTAAAGCATAGAGGGCAGTAAGTGACAGCCACAGGAACACCGCCAACTTTATCGTTCACAATTTCGTGCCAAACTAAAATTAGCAGAGGGAAAGCTCTAGTTTCACCGTTTAAAGAAACGCCAAGTACAAGATCAGAGTCTTGTAGAAATTTATTAGCATCTGCAACCGATACAAATTTTGGATTGTCAATAGGAATTCCATTCGGAGGAGGACCACCGCTTACAATTCGGTCAAGAGGTACTATATGCTTTATTTCTTGACCGTTGTTAGACTGTTGAGCTGCTACTCCTGTAGCTACTGGTATTAATTTCGGAGTATTTGACAAATATGTTCTGGAAACTGAGGAAGGTGAAGAACCAAGATTCGTTGTAGATATATAAACAATAAGTATTACACGGCTCAGTAGAAACCACCTTTCATTCACATAAACCCGTCAAAGCTTTGTAAGACCATAATACAATATACCTATTGAGAGAATCAAGGTATGTCAGATTAGCAAATACCATGCTGCGTGTTTTAAGAAATGCGAGAATTCCGTTATTTCTATGC
>QHBN01000073.1 GCA_003176995.1 Candidatus Nitrosopolaris wilkensis | reverse complement strand
GCACCGCTGTTCCGAAGAGCGTTGTAGGTGGTGATTCCGGCACACATCATCGGTGCAGCTTCTGTAGATGAAAGCTCCTCAGGGATAAGTGCAAGTGCTTCTGTTGGTGCAATCATATATTCAGCGTAGCCGCCATCGTAGGAAATACCCGGTACTTGTGCGTAGAGACAAGTAACGAAATCCCCCCGTCGACAAGCTTCGCACTGGCCACAATGACCACCGTGCCAGCCTACGGCGACTCGCTGTCCAGTCTTCCATTCAGCGACATCCTTACCCACTGCATCGATGACCCCTGCGATTTCGTGGCCAGGGACCCTAGGGTACTGAATGCCTGGAAATAATCCTTCTTTCGTGAAAGAATCACTATGACAGATGCCGCATGCTTGGACTTTGATACGGACTTGCGGTGAGCTAGGCTCTGGAATCTCTCGTTCTACAATTTCGAGAGGCCCGTTAGGCTTAGAGACTTGTACCGAACGCATATTCTATTCACGAATTATTCCTATTTAGAATGTTCTGGTCCAGCTCTATTCACAAAGTGTTCTTTCCATTAAGAATTAAAAATATGCCGTTCGGTGGTTGCAGATAAATTACGACCACAAAGAATTATTTTTGAAAATGCTAAATGAGTATAATTACACTCAAGCAACTCGAATATGCCATAAGGCCTCAATCCAGGAAATCAGAAAGCGTACTTTGTTTTGAGTATAAGTCAGGCACAGAATACTTTCCTTCTTCTTGTTCTCCTCCTCTATCTTCCCACTTAGATTCTGGCAAATCCAACATATTCCGAAATATATTCACGGATCCAGGCCCAAACCCAGCATAGTGATTATTTGCTGTTATGATTGCAAGTCGGATCTGCTCATCTTGAACCGTCTTGATATTTTCGGCCCACTTCTCCATCTCCAATATTCTATCTATTTGTATTCTTCCGATTGATCGATTTCATGTTCAGTCAATAGATTAATCATAAAATATCCTACTTTTGCAAATTTATTCATTGTCATATCCTTATCTTTATCAAAAAATGGTTTTAAGAACACGTTACTATACATCCCGCTGGAGCCTATCCCCCTATAGTCGTAGACATCTGATTGCACTTTTTCAGTAATATGTGTAAGCGCAGCTGTTTTCGTGTCTCCTATTTGTGTAACAACCAAAATTTCCAAGCTTCCGTTTGAATCTCGAGCAACTTTACTGTTGTTAATGGCTTTAACAAGAATCTCAAAATTATTATGTAATGAAGCAAAATTATACTCGTTACTATACATATGTACAATGCCTGAAGTCTGAATAGGATGTTTGGCGTATACCAGCGGTTGTTCTAAACGAATATCTTCTGGTATTATTGCACCTGATTGCGTAGCAAATAATGCGTTTGTTCTAAATCCTTTATACAAGTCTGTAGAACCCGCGCCTCCTGTGACTATATGATAGAATTCGCCGTGTAATTTCGGTTCATACGATGGAGGATGGTCCTCATACGTCACTTTACTATCTGAAACCAGTACTACCCCATCAACACATTTTCCACCTATAATGCATGTCAATTGAGGATTTTTCTTTAATCCTCTTTTATATTTAAATTGAACAGACGAGTACACGCTGAGACAGCTTTATTGTCATATTTCAGTGTTCGTCCGACGACGGTTAACAGTCTAGAAACCAGTCGATATGTTAAGAGCCCAATTTAGCAATCCTTAATTATTTCATGGCTGGAGGGGTGTCGAATGGGGCAGTGGACGTAATTAGTGAATAAAAAATATCGATAAGTATTGGCGCCTCGAAATTATTTCAAAATAGAATTCTTACGATGGACCAACAAGATATATTCTATATGTTCGTCCACAAGCAGACCAAGGTAATAACACTCTGCCCATAGAACGGAGTCAATGGTACTATTGCTAACGGCGCGCACAGTATTTGTTCATATGGTATTAATTGGACTAATCCTAATCTGGCGAATGCCGCTACTATGGCAAAAGAGGGGGAATCAAAAGTGGTCTTATTCTGTCAATCAAGCAAGCAATTTCTATGGTCTTCCTGACCTCATTAAATCCGTCAAATCCTTGTTCTTTTCCAATTTCCTCATCATAGAATTCGCTGGCAGTCAAAAAGCAAATTTTGACTCTACTGTCAGTCCTTTTTATTTTCTGATATAACTGAAATCCATCCACATTTGGCATCTTTATATCCAGCAGCACGAGATCATATACGCCAGCTCTAAAATTCTTATATGCCAATATTGAGTCACTGTAGGAATCTGTTCTAAAGCCATTTAGTTCTAAAGCCATCCTCAATTTTAGAATGATGTCAGGCTCATCATCTATTATCAGAACTCTCTTATTCATATTATTTTACCACTGAAAGATATATCATGATAGAGCACATTAAAGACAAGTGAAGGAGATAATGTCTTCGTTGTTCCTCCCAAGAATGGACACACTGCAATAATGGCATATAATGTCTTGTTATTTACTTCGTGATTCATACATCCAATAACTCCAGGTCGTATAAGAGATCGAAGATACTTAAGGCGACGAGTCATATTCTGTAGATAGACGATTAAAAATTGGAAAGCCATGAGAAATATATCTAGAACCGTAGGTGGAAAAGATTTGAATCAGGGCTTATCCTTTAACAATTTATTCTTCCCAACTGCTATCAAAATGAGAGTCGTTTAAAGAAATGAAACCTTTTCCACCCTACTGTGCAATGTAGGAGCAACAGGAGTCAATTCTTGCACTCTATGATGTATACGCAGGAAATTCATCCCCTTTTCTGTGGTCTTGAATGTTCTTTCTCCATCCAGATATTCGATCAGGCCTTTTTCTATTAAAAGTACCAAATATTCCTTAGTTACTGTGTGCGAAAGGTATCCGTCATACATTATTTTCGTTAGTCGTACTCTGTTGCCATTAGCACTTTCAAGTATCTGCGCAGTAATTTCGTTTCTATCTCGGTACTTCATAACATTCTAACACTAGACTACCCAATAAGAATGTCACTATCATAAAGTGGAGACGATTATCAGACTTTTTTTATTAACCGAATATGCAATTCGCGCTAGCATCTGTCCGATTTAAGAAAAATTTTAAGGACGAGAAAATATTGCATTAAGAATTGTCTTGAACAGCCGGAGAAATTGTCACACGCGAGGAATCTAATGAAGCCACGAGTGTAGGAAACATTGCAACTCATATTTCTAAGATTGTGATATAGAATTGAAGGCATCTAGGCGCCAGCTGGTTCGTTGAACATCCCCTGTTATGAGATTAAGCTGCTGGACTAACTTGAGGCATTCGTCGAAACACCAGCGAAACAACTGAGTGTTTCCCGCGGGAATCAGAATACCATGTCTTCCATAGGAAGGTGCCTAAGCAATCAGAGCCTTAAGGTCGTCATTAGTCAAACCAACAGAGTGGTTATAGAAAGACATGCCCGTAGTGTAACCTGTAATTCTCTCTCCTTGTACAACTACTTTCGCAGTTCCTTGCTTCGTACTGTCTCTAACTTCACCATCTCTATCATGAATCATGACCGGGTACTGCTTCACATATAGCGTCGCATGTATCACCATCGAACGGTCGCAGGGCGCACAATTCTATCAAGAATATCATCTCGAATTGGTTTACTCAGCATGAAAGCTAAGGTCGCTCTAATTTGAAACCACAGACTGGCGTAGAGCGTTAGCGAGCAGTTATGGTAAGCAGTTTGGAGCAAACGCACGCCGACTCAGACACTGACCAATAACACTCACAAGTAGGTAAAGATAAAGTACTGACACCATTTACATGCAAGGTCAAAACCCGCTGGCCACATGTCAATCTTGTCATTTTATTGGGCACCATCGATTCTAATGGACCGTATACATTCAATAATGACCGACAATAGTGTCGGTAATTTAAGAACCCTTTAGAAAGATGATATTATTCAAATCCCTATCGTTTGATCAAATAATCAACGCGTACAGAGATAACAAGAAAATATGAGAAGAATTAGACAATTTTTTGACTTTAATGAGTATGATCTAGATTATTCTTGTTTAGAAAGACGCCGTAATGTCTACAAATAAAGGAAGAATTGATATCAATTACAAAACAGTAATTGATGTAATTAAATGCCTTGAAAGCAGTAAGGATAGCGAGTAATAATGTCTAATCTAGATCTAAGGTTCAATTTTAACTTTAACTATTAAAGGAAACGACTTTATAGCATTTTTACCTATCGTTAAATGAGCAAACAAACAATACCGAAGGAAAGAAAATGAAAAATAATGAAAGTGGATTATATCAATAGAAAGGAATCACTCTCAATTCTAAAGACAACAATACCACTTGCATTTAAGATGGTATTTCCAAATCCTGCCTATATTGCCATAGCTGCTGCCGTATTCACCATCTTTTGGATTGCTTTTAATGTATTTGATCAACTGTTGTTCTTTTCACCAGTCGTAATTTTTTATCTTCCTGATGACACAATAGCTGGAGTCATCCTAACAAACATAACTTCGGTATTGATGGGGTATTGGTTGCCATGAATGTATATGTAATTAGAAATTCAGAGTTAAAGTTAGACAAATCATTATTCTCAGGCTCAATTCTAGGTATTGCTTCTAGTACATGTGCCAGCTGTTCTTCAATAGGTTTTCTTGTCATATCTACATTTGGAGGTTTTGGCATCATAGCAACAGATTTTCTTACAAATTATCAGATCCCATTAAGGATCGTATCAATAGGTATACTCCTGTGGGCATTATATTCAGTACATAATAAGATTACAAAGCCGTGCATTTTTGATTCATTCAAGCAACAGAAACAACCGCCAACACCGTAGCAAATGTAACGAACAGGAATCATCTAATAATATTATGAAAAATAATAGAATAAATGCTCTCGTGGTGAGGGTAACTATTGTCATATTTTTCGCAGCACTAGCAACCTCTCTATCTCTTCTCCCGTCAACTTTGCAGACACACCATAATCCCTTCTATGCTTTTGCTCAAATACAGAAAAATGTTGCTCTATCATTATCTAATCTGATAACATGGAGCTTCCTATCAAGGAGGTACCTCATATCCCGTCACTTTAGTTGATTTTAGTGACCTACAATGTCATTTATGCGATAGATTTGTAAATGCAACAGAGCCACAAATCAATTC
>QHBN01000072.1 GCA_003176995.1 Candidatus Nitrosopolaris wilkensis | reverse complement strand
CTATTGTGCTACAAGCTAGTTAGGTCAGTATATTATCGTGGGTCTTCCCTATCTTTAGCGAACTCCAAAATCTTCTTTTCAAAAGTACAAGACAATCTTCACAAATAACATCACTTTCGTGGGATTCAGTAGTAAATTGTTTACCACAATCTATACATATTTTTAGACCACTCATTCTATTCTAAACTCCATAAGACCGGCTGCTATTCATAGTTCGTTATTGTTATTATGAGTGTCGTCGTTTTTACCGTTGTCCTCATCGTAAACAACCCATCGTCCTAGTTGTTTGCTTTATTATATTGAAATGATCCTAATCTAGTTTTCTTAAGCTGTAGCATTATCAATAACACCGGTATCGGCAATACTATAATGACCACAGTAGCACCAATGAAGACGACCTCATATCCCTTATCATACTACGGAAGAATCAGGACGAAACCAAAAAACTAGAAACACTTAATAGAAATTGTAGCGTGGCTTTCAGTTACAGAACTAGTATAGAAGTGGTCATCTATACCAATCACACCTACAGGACCTGGTACCTGGGTTCCAATTCCATCCAAAACCATGACGCCTAGTTTAATGTGTTTGTGTATGAATTCTACATCGGTCTTGGCCGAGACAGACTGATGTTTTTTTCACTAATAACTTAAATATATCTGCAACGGAGTTTTCACCATGGCTAAAGTACAACACTTTAAAGGACTCAATACTAATTTGGATAATTTATACAATAGCATAAAGCAGGTATTAGATGCTCAAAAAGAGCTACGAATTGTCTCAGAATATAAGGGCTTTCTTAATAGCGTTCCTTTAAGAAGTATTGTAGCAGTTAATACATCTCCAAAGGTGTGGGCTGGATCTTTACGTGAAATACATGTCTCTATAACAGGGAATCCTGATGATTACGCAGTGGAAGTTGCGTCTGGAGCCTGGTTTGGTAGTCTTGTTTGGCCAGGCGCAGTAGGTCTTCTAGTTGGGGGACCCATAGGTCTTGCAGCTGGTGTAGCTGTTGGTGGAATAATGGCTTAGGAGTTTGAGAAACATGTGTGGGAGAAGGTAATGGAAGTGGTAAAGAAAGAGAGTGCAGTCCAACCAACCATAGATTCGGTTAATCATTATCATGATTGAAATCAATCATGCAGATAGCTGCTCCGCCACGTTGGTGAGCTCCATCATCCTATACATTTGATACTAAATAGCCCGCTGTCGTTCAATCCTCACGGCCATACAAGTTAGTGGCGATACCTTCGCAAAAATGACTCAATGCTAATTACGTCTTGCAAGATTGATACCAAAGTGTTGGACTGAGCAAGCCAACCATGTGATTAGGAAATGTGTAGCCCTCATCTAGACAATTATACTAGGAGACAATAACGGAACTTAAGCTAGACCTCGCAGATAACCGGGAGACCATGAATTTTCGTACCGTAAGATATTTGTTATGCGGGGATTAAAATATATGAAATATGATAGAATATGTAGATTTGGAGTAATAATTCATTTCCTCTTGCAGAAGGATGTTGGTGGGATTCTTATCTTCGAGACTCATAACATATACTTTAACGTGCCTTCTCCATTTCTTTTGATATATCACACTGGGATGATAAATCCAACCTGAGATTATCATTCAGAATTAATCGCATTCGTTTCATCTATTATGAACACCGTACTCAGATCTACTAGCTACGCTGAGAATCTATGTGAGGTGAGAACGTTCTATGAATGCATTATGTTAAGTTCAAAGGACTTTATGATGCTAGCATTAGCCCCAGTTCCTAACTGGTATTGGAATGTCACACTAGCTATTGTCGGTCCAGATGCAACGGCCTGGTATGTCGTCCCTATGGGTGTTCCTACTATTGATACTTTTTCTCCTGGTCTCAATTTGACTAGATGTGTTGCTGCTGATGGACCTGCAAAACAGCTTAATTCGTGTTTCATAACCACATTTTTATTAAATATTGCAGACACTGTCGAATCACATGGTCCAGCAGCGAAACTAATCGTACCTGGAGAATTATTAAGGACCATCGCCTGTATACGGAAAAAATTGCCTACATGAACAACGATTGGCTCTGTATGGATGGTCAAAAGCAGAACACCACCACTTAGAAAAGCTGTATCATGATAGATTGCATTATTATCAATAACAAAAGTCGTGGATGATGATGCATGTACTTTTTCTTGTAAAAATAGATACATTATCAATATGGTCAAGAAAGTAGCCGTAATAATGGTAGATATTATCTTATGATTTGTTTTGTAACTCATGCGCATCAAACTAACTCCTAGCAACCTAAAAGTCAAGATCATACTTAAGATGACAAGTCATATTTTGTAGGTGGACCATTAAAACTCTACTATTATCAAAGCGAAATTAGACGCTTTCGGTATGAAGCGAATTCTGACTTATAATGTAGTTTTATATCTGGCCTGGTCACACCTTTATATCTTGGCTGTGTAGTTGGTAAAGAAGTCATTTTGTGGATTTACCTGCCTTTTTGCTCTTCTTCTTCTTTGCTGATTTGTTTGTCATTTCTTATTCAACTCCTTATGTTTCTTTAGCTCCTTTGATTAACGCTTTAAGGGTTTCTATTTGACTTAGTTTGTAGCTCAATTCTCA
>QHBN01000071.1 GCA_003176995.1 Candidatus Nitrosopolaris wilkensis | reverse complement strand
AAACGGCTTATATGATGCTAAACTCGATAATACTCCAGTTGTCGCGATTACTGGGAGAACATACTCTGATTTAATGGGTTCTGGATATCAACAAGATGTAAACCAGTCTCAACTATTTTCAGATGTCGCAGTTTACAATAACATGATACTTGCGCCAGAACAAGCTGAAATGGTAGTAGATATGGCATGTAGGACAGCCCTGTCTCAAAAAGGCGTGAGCCACTTTACAATTCCCGTTGACGTTCAGGAAAAAATCCTTGAAGGTAAATACTCAAAACACAAAGTACCTGGGCATACTTCTGATAGATTAATTAGCTTTCAGATTATTCCTGCGGATAAAAAAACAATGGAAGAAGCTGCGGAGATTCTGAATAGGGGTAAGAAAGTTGTTATCCTTGTTGGCCAAGGAGCATTAGATGCCGAAAATGAAGTAATTTCTGTTGCGGAAAAATTGAATGCTCCAATAGTAAAAGCGCTCCTAGGTAAGGCAGCTGTCCCAGATAATAGCCAATATAATCTTGGTGTATTGGGTATGTTGGGGACAGAGCCTGCAACCGACGCTATGAATGAAGCTGATACACTACTTATGATAGGTACCTCATTTCCATATATAGAATATCTTCCAAAGCCGGGTCAGGCAAGAGGAATTCAGATTGACATAAAGCCTGAGAAGATAGGATTAAGATATCCCGTGGAGCTTGGGTTATTTGGGGACTCTAAAACTATCCTCTCAGCATTACTTCCTTTGCTAAATAAAAAACAGGATGACTTATTTTTAAAGGAAAAACAGAAAGCAATGGACAAGTGGACAAATAAATTACGACAGTTCAGAATCAATAATAAGACAGAGAATGACATTGCGGAAAAAGCTGATGGTAGTACTACTTATATTGGCAAATCTGGTATCAAACCACAGATTATTGCATCCGCCGTTTCTGAAGAATTAGAAGATAATGCGATTATTTCTGTTGACACCGGAACTAATACATTTTGGGCCGCACGCTACATCAATATTAAAAATGGAATGAAATTTTCAGTATCTGGTACTCTTGCCTCTATGGCGTGTGGTTTACCGTACGCCATTGCTGCCCAAATAGCGTATCCTGAAAGACAATGCGTTGCATTTGTAGGTGACGGTGGATTCATGATGTTGATGGCCGAATTTTCTACTGCAGTACAGTATAATCTTCCTATAAAAGTGATAGTTTTAAAGAATAATACACTTGGAATGATTAGATGGGAACAAATGGGTTTTCTTGGTAACCCGGAATACGGCGTCGAGTTTACCCCAATAGATTTTGCAGGATTTGCTAAAAATTGTGGAGGCAAAGGATATTCAATAAAGAAACTAGATGAGGTGCAGCAAGTTATGAGAACGGCAATGCACGATAAGGAGAAAAAACCAACATTAATTGAGGCTTATGTAGATCCATTTGAGCCAATAATGCCCCCTAAAGCAAAGCCTGAATTTCTCGAAAAAATGTCAAAGGCTCTTGAAAGTGGACAACCATATGCTGAAAGGATAGGCCTGACATTATACAGAAACAAATTTGAAGTAAAGTGAGCCATTAAGGTAAGGAAAGAAACAGGTCCTTGGCCGTTCGATCTAGATCCATCGAGAGCATGAGTGATTGACGAAGGTGAGGGTTAGGAAGAGGAAGTTTCAAACATTTTCTTTCACGATCATTAATAACTTTACCACCGGACATTCTAGCATAAAGTCGATTTTGAAATAAGATATTGTTGTTGTAAAGAGGGGATTACATAGACGAGCCCACTAATATCCTAATTTCTGCTTCAACATTTCATACTTTGAAACCTTTTGTTGAGCAATGATTGCCTGTTTTACATCTGGTTTCGTAGGACTGCTGTTATCCACACCTATGGTTAGGTCTGGCTTTACCAATTTCTGTAAGCACATTCGTGGTTGATACTTTTAGGAACAAAGCTGTCCATATATTATCATGAGTCAAATCTCTAGCGACAAAACGTCGCAAGAAACTTCAAATCAGTGGGCTGAAATAACTGGACAAATTATCGATAAATTGATAGGCAAGAATATGTCGATGACTTATGATTTCCAGAATCTCATAATCGATATCCCAAAAGCCGAAGGGCCAGGTGGTAAGCATATGGGCAGTGTACAATGGACAATAAATGGCAAGGTAACAATTACGAGCGAAGCATATGATAAAAACAACCAAGGCAAGAAATGAGATGTGTCTGTATGATATTACTTGATGATAATCATCTTCACATAGCTGAAAAAGATCCTATAGCAGATTGGTTAGTCAGATCCATGAGGACAGCGCGAACAGGTTCAATCAAACTCGATATAGAAGGCCAGCCTGCTGTAAAAATAGACATAATTAATAATGGAAATAAAATAATGGTAGATCTTTTGCAGCCAGTATTTTTCAGAACACCTGAGGATGAAACTGGCTTATTTGATAAATTAAAAACTGTAAAAGAATTTGCCAAGAAACTTACAGATAATGGTATAACACTTTCATTCCTCAGAAGAGGCAAAGAAGCAATAACCCTAGGAAGAGATGCCAAACCAACACTTTCAAAAATAATAACTAAAAGTGATGATGTACAAATAAATAGCGTAACACAAACAGGTAATCTTAAACGTGATTTAAAAGCAGATTAACCTTGCGAGAGCCACGATCCCTCACGCAGCCTTAGGATCTATGTCGATCAAGAAATCCAAGCAGGCAAAGAAACAGAAACGCTGCCAGATATGCGAGAATTTCTTGAAATGGGAAGGAGTATG
>QHBN01000070.1 GCA_003176995.1 Candidatus Nitrosopolaris wilkensis | reverse complement strand
TCGAACTAGCGGTTCACCTATTATTCCTAGTATGACAACCATGCATTTCCATGGACGTACTAGGCCTTTACCTAATACGGAAGTCTGCATGATGGATCATCCTTCTGTTTCGGTCAGTCGGATATAATATATAACGTAGAACATCCTAATATACTTTTAACAGGACATAGTCTCTTCGTTCGGTACTGGTGTTCAAGAGAATTATCTTTAATCGCTGAAATTCATCCTCTAATTCATGATTAATCGCGTCTCTCACCAAGGCTAGCTCATTTGCTGCCATGATCATACGTCAAAACATTATTCTAAGGCGTGTCCCAGTTAAGCCTTCGGGAGCAAAAAATGCAACCATCGAAGTAACTAGATAAGTCACACTTCGCCTTTGGCGTTACATTTAGAATTCAAGCAATAGCAATAATTCCTCAAAAATAATATCGTTAGCAAATATGGTTGTTTTTTGTGATACTCTATAAAGACTTGGAAAGGATATGTAGAGGTTTAACTACTCCACTCTTGCCGTTTCTTTTTTTTCCGCGCTTACTCCTCTTAGCCAAGGATCCCAGAATATTTTGAACCAATACTCACCCACTTTTATTGCATTGTCATATAATCCTCGATTCACTTCGATCCATTTTGACAAATAATTTTGCCAGAAAACCATGGGATTGATAAACGGATTGGATCCGTAACTTGTTTGTTCTCTATCTGATGCCATGACCTAATTTAGGTTATAATAGTAGTTAAAGGTAATGCCCTCCATAAGCGCCGTCTAAATCATGTGTTTTGCTCAGCCTATTAGGAAAGGAATGTTTGGTTTAAAATCATAGCCACATACATACAAAGACATATTTAGCCACCTGTACCTCAAACAGCCGCTGACTTTTAATGGAATGTCATAAATGGAGAATTCAGGCTTTACTAGTATTTACTGTTGTTGCACTATCAAGCGTCACATCGACCGCATTTTTTTTACCCGCTATATCATATAGTCAGTTGTCCCCTAAGCTATCTAGCAACAATATTGCTAATACCAAAGTAGTAATCTATCTTTTGATGACAACAGGAAAGGCGATTTCACACATGCCAAACCAATTTTAGACAAATATGGCTTTAAGGCTACTTTCTTCATAATTTGCGGCAAGACAACAGATAAAGGGGCTATGAATTGGCAAGAGATATCTTCAATGCAAAGTGATGGAATGGATATAGAATCACACACTATGACACACAAACATCTAAATCATTTGTCAGCAAATGCATTGAATTTTGAAATAGCCGGATCAAAACAATGCCTCGCCAACCATGACTATAATACAACGAACTTCGCGTATCCTTATGATGAAGGAGCAGACAATGTCACTGTAGTAAACACAGTTGCCAAATATTATGATCTAGCAAGAACCGGTAGTGAGCCACTTATGTTCTTAAACTGCAATGGATTTAAGAACCATCCTCAGACAGACTGTAAAACATATTTACCTGATGGCAAGCTAACCTACGCAAATAGGTATGCTATCAGAAGTTTGTCTTTTGATAGATACGAAATAAAGGACTTATTTAACAATGCCTCCATATTTTCTGATTTTGGACAGATACTCAAAGGCCAGAGTAATTACAACAAAGGTAATGGAATAATTAGCTTGTCTGGAATAGGGAATAATGTAGGGGGAGCTGTTCCTCTAATTACATTTCATAACGTACGTCCTGTTAACAATGTACCCTACACTACCAATGTAGGTATGTTTGCTGAATTAATGAAATATCTACATGATAATGGATAAAGTATTGGACATGGCTAATTTAAGATATGATACAAAGAGCAACGTATTTCGTATAACATGATACCTTCCCTTATAGTTATCAGTTAATTTCTATATGATTTTCTATTTGGTCGTCTCGATGCTATTATTGTTGATGCCATGATACTCTTACAGAGAAAAGATATGTCGTAGGAAGTAGATTTTTGTTGGGATTAAGTTCGTTGAGGTCTTACGCCATTACCTATCCGCATACAGTTGTCGCCTTCCCTCCCACTCTCTGCAAGTAGCTCTCATATTTTTAGCCGTCCAACCTTTTCTTACAATTCCATATGGCTTGTAGAAATCTATGTGAGAGGCTCCCTTGGCAAGCCTAAATTGTTTTTGGTAAGAGCCCATTGCAGTTAGGAACATTGTTTTGGTCTCAACACCTCTGAGACATAATATTTGCGCTGTGGAATCAGCAATAGGAGAAGGAAAACCAATAGAAAATAAAGAGTTAAGTACACTGACAAAAGTAAGTGTCAGTTTCTGCTTCCCCTATAGTTCTCTTGATTATTTGTAGGAATTGTATTCCTAGTTGTTGGTGCCCGCCAAAGCCACCGCCACCACCATCGTCACTGTCTCTGTCAGTAGGCGCACTAGTCATCTTTTGGCATGAAAAATAATCTTTCCCTTGCCCTGATATGCAACCTGACAAGAATCCTTCGTAGTAAGCCCTACCATTAGTACCACACCCATTGTACGTGGTCTGATTGTAAGGATGAACTCGTCCATCAGTAAAACCTGCGTTATAACAAGCATTGTTCCTTTGGTTACTGCTGCCGCCACCACTATTACTCCCATATGCAACCATGCTACCTATCGATCTAAAAACGACAATTGTACTGAGAACTAATATCATTATGAAGTATATTTGTCGCATTCTGTTTTAGACACACACCCGTTCCGCCAATTGTTTCTTGACCTGATTTCTATCTATGTTGAGACAAAGTGCAAATGCAATTATCATAGAACGAAAACTATTATGACATTCACTACTTAAACTTTTAAATAAGACATTTACTAATTATTCTACAGTAAAAGAATATGTATAATTATCTATAAAACACGTTTACAAGAATCTAATAACAGAAATGCTGCAGCTGCAACAATCTGGGGAGCCCCAACTGCTACGGCCAAACTAATGTTGTATCTGAATCAAAAGATTTTATGATACTGAACTTTATAGCAATGTACAGCACCTAACTTGTTCTGACAGAATTGGTGTATTTGCGGCATGACATAATTCGATATGATAACAAATCCTCCCATTACTGCTACCAATGCTATTACTACAAGTACAATAACTATAGGCTGTCGGACGGCGGTGATCCTCTGAGTGTGTGGTACACCGTTTAGCATATGTAATCTATACCTATTCAAAGATATAAAATCATCTGAAAAAAGACTAAACAAACAGCAAATAAATTTAACACTGACTTACCAAATTGTGACCTTTATTTCTAAAACGTTTAGACAACTGATTCAAATGTAAAGCTTAACTAGCTAAGTGAAAATGGCGTACGAAATGTGGAAGAGTTCTGTATATGAAAATAACAGTCTAGCAAAACAAGTCATAAAAGGAATATTCTAGACAGGTAGTAGATATAGTATGAATATATGTTCCGTAATAGAGCTTGCTTAAGATTATTTAGAACAGATTCAACTGAGACTGATGATAGTGATATGCTATGAGATGAACCTTAAAGTGCAGGATCGCATGAGGCTTTTGTCCCTATGTCATAAGATTCGATTCTTAGATTTGGATTCATTTGGGGAAGAAGACATAAAGTATCAATAATATTAATTCGGTTGTAAGTATTGATAAGTATCCATCACATCTGGGTAGAATGTGGTATAACTGGCAAGGTTCCTCTCCTTATAAGTTCTAAAGGAGAGGAAAAATGAGCATAAGTTTTTATGGTATGTGCCTCAAGAATCAGAAGATTTCATAAGTAAAACCTGCGCAAAAACCATACCCAAGGATTTCTTAAATAGTTCCCAGCTTATCACAGGATATGTCAAATCACGAATCTATTGTGAAACTATGGGTTGTTATGCCGCTCTTTATTGCTTTTGCATTTCTATTTATTATTCCAAGTACTGCAGTATTGATTAGTAATAATAGTTATTTTGGTACTACCAATCTTGTGTATGGTCAACCAGATCAAATGAACTCCAATGTTACAAATTCACTAAACATACAAAATATACCACTAAAAAAAGTTCACGTAGGAGATATTGATATCGCATACAAGATGTTAGGTAAAGGTGACCCTATTTTACTTGTTAGTGGCTCTTCTAGTGATATGAATGATTGGAAGCCATCGACTTTAAGAAACCTCTCCTCAAATCACACAGTAATTGTATTTGATAATCGTGGAGTTGGAAATACAACAACTGGTACCAAACCATTCTCGATTCAGCAACTTGCAAATGATACTGCTGGTTTACTAGACGCTCTGAAAATACAAAAAGCAGATGTTCTTGGATATTCTCTGGGTTCATTTGTAGCTCAACAGCTTACAGTTACGCATCCAGAAAAGGTTAACAGGCTTATACTTGTTGCTGCATCATGTGGTGGAAAAGAGGGTATATCTCAAAGCCCTCAACGTGTAAACTTTTTTTCTGAGATGGTAAATAAATCTATAAATGATATTCCAATCACTCCCCAGGAAGTAAAAATGCTTCTATCTATCCCGATGGGATCAGCATGGATAGAATTGCACCCCAATTTTCTTGAAGCCATTCCAGAAGCCAAAGATTTGTTTGCTGGTATTTCTTCTAATACCATAAAACAGCAGAATGACATTTCACAAAACTGGATGGCAACCAACTGGAGTGGCATTTGTGATGAGCTTACAAAAATATCCAATCCTACTTTGATCATAAC
>QHBN01000069.1 GCA_003176995.1 Candidatus Nitrosopolaris wilkensis | reverse complement strand
AGTATGTGAAAGAGAGAGGATTTGACACATATGGATATGACATTAGTGCAAAGGCAATGGAACGGGCTGAAAAGATAGCAGGAATAAAGAAAGCTGATGATGCTACCTTTAGTAGTAGCGAACTTAACGATTTTGATGTATATATAATAACCGTTTCTACACATAGGTCCGATGATATGTTCTCACCTCAAATAGACGGTTTATTAGCTGTAGTTGAGAAAATTTCGAGGGAAGCAAAAAAGAATGGAGCACTTGTATCAATAGAAAGTACCATTCCCAAGGGGACATCGAAGAAAGTATTTGAAATGTTAAGCCATAGATTACATGTAGTTCACGCTCCACATAGATGGTATGCTTTAGAAGAAAAGGTGCATGGTGTAAATCAGTTGCGTGTAATAGGAGGAGTATGTGATTGTTGTATCAAGGCAGGTATGCAATTTTACGATGGAGGAGATTCTCATTTGAATTCTTATTCTTCATTTTCATCTGTAGCTTCTTTATCTTCCTCCTCTTCATCAGCACCACAACACCATACTAATAATAATAATAATGAAATAAGTCTGGGGATCCCTATGCATCCAGTAACAGAAATTGAAGTTGCGGAAATAACCAAGGTCATTGAAAATGCACACAGATATTTACAGATAGCATTCGCTGAGGAACTCTACTTATATTGTCAAGCAAATAACATAAACTTTCCAGAATTACGAGATGCTCTAAATACTAAATGGAATGTTAATATTTTAGAACCAAGAGAGGGAGTAGGAGGTCACTGCCTGCCAAAAGATACAAAGATGTTTCTACACTCATCCAAGTCTATAAGAAGCAAAATACTTACAGCAGCTATGGAAGTGGATCGGCATTATCGGAGATATAGACAAACTAGAGGTGGTGGGATGAATAATTATGAAGCCAATAGCGGTGACCGTACGCAGATAACAACAACAGGTGATACTCAAAAGCCAGTTTTTAATAATCGAGGTCACTAGTGTGAGTAGAAAGGTGGTAGTAGCTTTTGGTGCGCACCCGGATGATTTAGAAATTGGCATGGGAGGAACAATAGCAAAACTGAGTGCGCTGGGATATGACGTAAATCTGGTAGTAGCTACGTTGCCGAACTTTGTCAAAATAGACAAAAAAGAGGAACGGCGAAATGAATCAACAATATCAGCGAAAGTGATGGGATGTAAAACTCCAGAGTTTCTGGATTTAACTCCTGACGAAATCACCTTTGGTAGACGTTTCGTAACAAAGGTAGACGAAATTATCAATAGACACAAACCCGAGGTTGTTTTTACTCAATGGATAGGAGACTCTCATCAGGATCATCAAGCACTTACCAAGGCCGTGATAGCCGCTTCGCGTGACCTCAATAATTTGTTCATGTATGAAACGACTATACCTGGAGGCATCACTGAAAATGCATTCCGACCTCAGTTATACGTTGATATCAGTGCAACGCTGGACATAAAGACAAATGCTCTTGATTGTTTTGACTCACAAAAAATGCGCTGCGGCAACCTGTGGGTTGATGCAATAGTCGGACGATGTGCATACAGGGGATATCAAAATAATACAAGATATGCTGAGGCTTTTGAAGTAATCAAGGTCTCCATGTGGTAGTAAGCTGTCCCAAGGGATTTCAAATTAAATTATCTGAATATTTAGAAATAATTCAATGTAAATGAATCATTAGCTCCTACTGTACCTGTACTCATTAGGTTTTCATATGTAGGAAAATCGGTGTAAACCTCGTTCCAATATCTCATGCAGACTAACTTGCGATAACTTCTGACTTTGATTTCTTCACCCAGAACAGAGTTGCGGAACACGATATCTGGCTCGTTTATTCCTGCCACCGAACGCATCGGACAAGTTGCTGAAAAACGTGGGTTGATTTCAAATATTTTAGGCCTATTCTCTAGAAGTTTGGCCTGTATGTTTATTGCTCCCCTTGCACCTAGTTTCAAAGCTGCTTCTTCAGATGATCTCCGAACTTCTTTATAATCATCAATAAAGGCTTTGTAAGTCTGTCCGTTCTTTAGTGTTTTCTGAATTGCTACAGATGACATTACATATTTTCCAAACCTATCAATTGTAACGCCAGAAGTATATTCCGTATTATTTTCGTTCAAGTATTCTTGGAGCACAGCATGCCAACCTGCTTTTTGTATATTTGAAATGGCTTGCTGCATTTCAGATTTGCAGCGTACTAAATAAAAATACAACGAACCATATCCCTCTCTGGGCTTTACAACAATAGGATAACCGAACTCCTTCACGAACTTTTCATCGTCCGCAGGTAGAGCAGATTCAGCGACCGGTAGGTTATTTTCTTTTAGGAAGAGAAAGGTTTTCCATTTATCTCTAGCAGTAGTTAATACGTCGATTGGACTCGACAGCACTTTCGCTTTGCTTTCGCTTTCAATTCGTTTCTTCGAATTACCAATTACTAATAACTCTTCATCCGATCCTATGTAAATCGCATCCATGTCTTCGTTTCTCGCAATTTTCAGAATACTTTCAATGTAATCGGTGGAGGTAGCCGCTGGTAGCAAAATACCATTATCACATCTGTATAATCCCGCCGCCTGAGCGCTCATGTCTCCAGCAGTGATTCTGTATTTCACTACGGCATTATCTGACAAATTAGCAAGTTTCAGTGATTTGATTATTCCCTGCGCGACGATCCCTCCTGCCGCCGTAACCAGTACCTTGGCTTTCATTATAGGAGACACCCTATCTTATTCACTAAAAATTCATTCGCTATGGTGACATAGTTATCGATGCTGACAAACTATCATTCTTTAACAGATTTCGCCGCCACAGTGTTTCGGTATTACCCACGCCGAAATTGATTGCATAGTCTATAATAGATGGCTTTGTTTCTGTTGCATTTTTTACTTTCTCGGCAACTTTTATTAGTTGACGTATTTTTCGTTGCTCTTGCTTTAACATAAACAAATTCGATAGTACCGAATCGATTGATCCGCCAGCTCTTATTAGACGAGCCCGCTCTGCTATCAAAGGATCTATTTTACTGTTGTAGTCTAAATTTTTTTGTTTTAGGATCTCCACATAATTAGAAATATCCGCTTCTTTTGATAATGGGAGTGTTTCTAGAGCCTCTGCTTGAGCTAGGCCACGGTAGACATCTGTGGCAGCCCAGACCAAGGTTACAGGCATTTTAATAGATAGTTCCTTGAAGACCATGGCTCCGACCATTGTGTACCCCATACTACCGCCTGTTCCAGAGGCATAGCAAGTGATACCAAGATCACGTGAAAGCAATAGAAGTATTGGGATTGCCCTAGGAGATAAGCCTTGAAGCATGTCCTTTGAGATCGTTATGTCATTGTGATTTCCTAGGTTTACCTCGATAGCCTTTTTGCATGACATACAGGTGCCTGCTAGCGATATTTGATCTTGTTGACTCCTGTGCACTCTTGCTGAAGCCTTACTTCCGCACAGGCAGTGCACCCACAGAGGTGCATGCAGATACGAGGTCGGGCTGACTCCTGTATCTATGCCACAACGGAAGAACATATTTTCGGTTTTACTCAACACGTCTGAATATTTCATAAAATTAGAAATCAAATACTTGAAACCATCTTCAAAAACCGTAGACATCTCAGAAAGTCTTACAAACAATGTATCATAGCCCCATTCTGCATTAACCAGTTGTGACATTAAAAAAGAATTAAAATCTGAGTAGGATTTGGACCTTGAGTATGACTCTTCGACGATCCGCCAAAAATGCTCAAAGTTATCCAAAATCATAGATTTATCCGATTTCGAATATACCGATGAAAATGAATTTCTAACCCACGAATAAATCTGCATTCTCCAACGATCCAGGATTGTTCGTCCGGGCAATGGCATATTACATACTAGCTGCCATCTTCTCGATTCGCTAATGGGCATCCGCAGTTCCAGCCTGCCATCGGAGTGCTTTATGCTTGGAAGCTCTGCTAAGCGGATATACGCGTCATCCATAAAATCATGATCTACAATCAGAAACAAATTTACAAATTTGTTAAGTGATTTACGTTCTTCAACTGTCCTCATGAGTGTTTGGAGAAGCACAATTTTTTTGAACACACCTCCATACGCAAATAAGTTTGGCTGATGAATGGATACAAAAATTTGCGTTTTTGGATCGATTAATAATCTCAGCTTGTTAGCAACGCCGGCAGTCATTGTGGCCGCCTCTCTATGAAACTTGTCGATCAATATTTGCAACTTGCCCCGATTATTCAGTATAAAATCGTTAGTAGCGATATCCTCTGTGTGTGTCAAAATTTTATTGACAGCATCTGAGAGCTTTTCTGGTATAGAAGATATATAGTCAGAAATGATTGGTTCTCCGACATTTTCATATTTTGAAAATAGCGATCTCACCTGAGGCGTACGTCCTAGCGCTGCAGTCGCCATCGGATCTCCCATTAACATTCACAATCCCAACGTCTATATAAATTACCATTCGGATCTCGAATGCCTGATCACCTTTTTAACCATGGTTTCTGTGTTAAACAGTGTAATAAGTAATTACAAGCTTTTCGCAGGAATACCTTTTTATCAAAATGTCAAATATAAAAAAGATAGAATATTCGTAGTATGAAGTCATAGCAAAATCATTGGATTAGTATTGTTTTATTATTGTTCATTTTTTGATTAGTATTATTTTTTCGAAGACTACTAAGCCGGACTAATGTGAATCCTGATCAATAACCAGCGAGATCAAATCCGAAATTTTCGTGAACTGTCCTATATCCTCCAGACGATGCGCATCGCTACCCAGATGGAATTTTACTCCCTTTTCCATGAATGGAACAATCCACTCAGGTGGAGGTCTGCGATATTTAGCGTTAATCTCAATTATTTTTTTGTTTTTAACTATTAAGGAAGCCAAGTCTTCAACTTCACATTGTTCCATTCTAAACGTAGTTTCTGGAGCAATGTGCCCGATAACATCGACGCTAGGATTTTCGATAGCATTTGTTAATGCATTTAGCCATACACTCTTGTCATGATAGAGAGTATGAAAACTTGCTATCAAAAAATAATTTTTACTGTACTCTTCTGGACAGTCAATAGAACCATCCACTAAGATTTTCGCCTCGAACCCCGGGATTATTTTTACTGAACTATCCTTACTGGACGATTCTATCTCCCGCAGATATTCGGGGAGCCAATCGGAGGTCTTTCTGATGTGTTCGGTAAATGCAATCGTTTCCAGGTTCAACTCCTCTGCTTGCCTTGTTACGTTTGGGATCGTAAGATCATGTGCTGAATGATCATTATAATTGCAGTGAACATGGTAATCTTCTAGTAGGTTCATAGTATACTATACTGATCTTTGTTATAAAAAATTTTAACCAGATAAAATGCAACAGACTTTTGCGTAAATACTTATAAGTTATATACCTTATACGACTGTACTAATTGGTAATGCCATTTGCATAGGTTCGTGACGTCGACAGTTCTAGTCCCGGGTGCTGCCGGCCCTGCCGGAATAAACACTATCAAGTCTTTGAAGATGGCCGGCTTCGGAGGGAAGATTCTTGCTACTGACTCCAGCTCGTTGTCAGCAGGTTTTTTCATGGCCGACGTAAATGAAGTAATTCCTGAGGCTGACGACCACTCTTTCGTGGATAGATTGTTTCATATTGTAAAGATGTATCAAGTTGAAGTTCTGATGCCATCTTCAGGTTTCGATATTTACCCCTATAGCGAAAACCGAAAACAACTTGCGGAGATGGGGGCTGAAGCGATTGTAAGCGACAGAGATAAGTTAGAAATTTGTCGTGACAAGATGTTAACGTTTCAAACTCTTTCTAATAAATTTATTCTTCCATTTACCACGGACGAACCAAACAAGATAGACATATTTCCAGTACTTGCCAAACCTCGGTTCGGGAAGGGAAGCCGTGGCATAGTCAAAATCGATGATGAATCCGATCTTAGATACATAATATCTAAACGCGACGATCTCGTATTTCAAGAATATCTACCAGGAACCGAATATACTGTAGATGTACTTTCTGATCTAAACGGGAAACCGTTAATCGCCGTACCTAGGATCCGAATGCAAACAAAGGCAGGTATTTCTACAAAAGGCAGAGTACTGCGAGATCCAGCCTTGGAAATCGATTGTATGAAAATTGCAGAATACATTGGAATTAGGGGTCCCTGTTGTATGCAAATGAAAGAGTCTGCAGAGGGCAGACTTAAACTGATTGAAGTAAATCCAAGAATGGGAGGTGGAACCATATTCACTAGCTTGGCTGGGGCTAACTTTCCTGCACTGTTACTAGATATGATCGAAGGAAGGCAGATTTCGGTACCAACAATTTCCGAGATCACCATCATTAGGTACTTTGAAGAATTTGTATTGAGAAGCGAGGAGGAGAGAATACATGTTGGAGCCAATTTGTTATCGAAGACACGTTTTCAGGGATAGACTTATCACAAGACACCTGTTGGATATGCATGACATTTATCAAATGGCATGGCCAATAACCTGTGATTTTCATGACAATAATACAGAAACCTATCGTCATTCCAATACTTACTAAGATCGCATCCCACCTTCTATTTTTTTTCTTACTTTTCTCGGAATGTCTCATTATCCTTTCACAAAAACCTTTGTAATCCAGGCAACTCCAAAGTTAATTGTGAGAACAATATTGTTTGGATATATTCCGTGATGTCTAATGATGCTGTTAATTCCCCAAATCTGAACTGCTGGCGAGAACAAGGTTAAAACCAAATTATTAACCTCATGGAGCAGGCTGGGTGTCCATACAATGTTTAAATTCTATGATCAAAGATATATCTTATTTACTGAATCAATCTGTTAATATCCATTAATGTTAAAAACGGAATTACGTCAGGTCATTATTAATTGAGTCGGCGAACTGAAGAATATTGCTAGGCAACTCATGCTTCTGCTAAATTTGCCCAGCTATTCAGTCTATACAGAGATTTTTATTCCTCATCTCAAGATTTGCGCGGTTTCGAGTACCTTTTATAATTGCATTGTCCCTTCCTGACGTACATGGGTAGGGTGGAGAAAGGAGTGAATTGTAGCGTTCAAGGTTGCGAGCAATCCGCCCAGCGATCAATGAGCGGTAGCAAGGCACGAATGGCATCAAATTTGCTTGTCAATTCGGAAAAACGTGTTTATCTTTGTAAAACGCATTACAAAGAGTGGAAAAAAGCTACAAAAGACGATCGAGAGAACGAGAGGGCTCGATGGCAATAAAAAGAGAGAACCTTTATTTCCTATCTGATTATACTGTCTTCGTCTAATAAATGCGCTTACTTCAGCTTCATTCTGATTTCGTAGAGTATCAACCCATCGGCAAGGAGATCAGAGAAGCCGAAGAAAATGTCTCGAGTAGCAAAGTTCGTTTTGAAGACCTCGTCGTTACTCTTGTTGCAATCGAGAATGGAGATGACGAAAACCTGGCTAGGATTGCAGTTAATGAAATAGAAACATATCTCGTCACAGTAAAGAGCAAAAGATTACTGATTTATCCATACGCGCACCTAACATCTGATCTCGCTTTGCCTGAACCTGCCCTGGAAGTTATATTGTCAATTGAGAAATTTGCGAAGGAGCGACTCGTGGACGTTCACAGAGCACCATTCGGATGGACCAAGGCTTTTGAAATCAAGGTTAAAGGACATCCGTTGGCGGAAAATTATAAAATAGTAACAAAACAGGCCTCCAATATTGCTCCAGTTGTTGCCAATAGCAGCGACCGTATAATTAATTCTTGGGAAACGAAGGTTTCTTCTGCGCTTAGAGAAGAAGAAAAAATATCTTCGATCTGGTACATCTTAGAACCAGACGGAAAGCTGTCACCTATCAAAGACTACAAATTCAAAGCCGGAGACCAAAATCTGCATACTTTAGCTAACTACGAACTGGCCAAGAAGAGGTTAACGGTCGAGCAGCCAGCTCATGTCAGATTAATGAAAAGGATGGGAATTGCGGATTATGAGCCTGCTTCGGATGTAGGGAATCTGCGTTACTATCCAAAGGGTAAATTGATGAAATCGTTAATTGAACAATATGTCACTCAGCAGGTAATGGAATATGGAGGTATGGAGGTTGAAACGCCTATAATGTATGATTCCAAACATCCATCCCTGGAGAGTTATTTCAATCGCTTTCCTGCTCGCCAGTATACGATCACAAGTGATAACAATAAACAACTCTTCTTGAGATTCGCAGCATGCTTCGGTCAATTCTTGATGGCTAAAGACTTTCAGTTATCATATAAACATCTGCCCTTAAAGCTGTACGAGCTTACTCGCTACAGCTTTAGAAGGGAAAAGAGTGGGGAGCTCTCCGGTCTACGGCGACTTAGGGCTTTCAGTATGCCTGACTGTCACGCGCTATGCAGCAATATGGAGCAGGCAAAAGAGGAATTACTTCGGCGATTTGAACTATCTACCACCGTGATTAATGCACTGGGGCTTTCTACGACAAACGACCTCGAAATGGCAATACGGTTTACTGAAGATTTCTATAAGGGGAACGAGACATTCATAAATAAAATTGTTAGCAGATTTGGGAGGCCAGTGTTAGTGGAGATATGGAAGGATAGATCCTTTTATTTTATTCTAAAGTGGGAGTTCAATTATATCGATAGTACTGGAAAAGCATCAGCTCTTTCTACTGACCAAATAGATGTTGAGAATGGTAGCCGTTATGGAATCGAATTTGTTGACGAGAATGGCAAGAAGAAAAATCCCATTATATTACACAACTCTCCCAGCGGCGCAGTTGAGAGAATAATGTTCGCACTATTAGAGAACTGCGCAAAAGTTGCAAGAGATGGGGGTAAGCCGTCTCTACCACTTTGGCTTGCCCACACTCAAGTGCGTATCATTCCGGTGAGGACGCAGCATTTAGATCTGTGTAGAGAAATCTATACAGAACTTTCAAGACGGAAGGTCAGGACAGATATAGATGACCGAAATGAGTCTGTTGCAAATAAAATTAGACAGTCTGAGACCGAATGGATTAACTATACCATAGTAATAGGAGATAAAGAGCTGCAGACTGGATTGTTTGTCGTTCGCGATCGAAATCAAAGGGAACAGCGCAAGATAGTGTTGGCACAACTTGGAGACGAAATAAATTCCTTGACAAATGGAAAGCCGTATATTCCTCTAAATCTTCCACCATATCTTTCTAACCGACCACAAATTATGGTTTAGTTACTAGTACAAAGCACCTTACACAAATATATCGCATCTGGAGTAGCCGGCTTGCAACAGAACTGAGTTCACATTGATGTTCTAAAATATTTTTCACATTAACATCAATGAATTTAAGAATAGTTTTCCCGTAATCACATCCACTCTGATTTAATTCAGGCTTCGTCTCTAACTAACGGACCTGTTCTCTATGCCTTAACATACCGGAATGTTTCTTTAAGTCAGGCAGTCGTGAGAGTATACGAAACAAAGTTTGTGACGCCAATGTTCCTTCACGATAATCACCATTTCTCAATCCCACTTCAACGATATCGATCCCTATGAGCTTTGCAGTTGAGCATATATTCTTAAGAATTCTCCTAACTTCAAAGGGATCCAGCCCGAACGGTTCTGGTGTCCCTGTACATGGTACATAAGGTGAATCGTAAACGTCTATATCAAAAGATATGTAGATATTTACATTACGTGTTGCTTTTCGAATATACTTTAAAAGGTTATCAATTCTTTCATGTACTTCCCACGCGTCAAATGTCGTCACCTGATTTTTTTTTGCTATTTCATTTTCTTCTCGATCAGTCTGCCTTATTCCGATTTGAATTATATTCTTTCCTGGGATAAACCCATCATTCATAATATGGTAAAACGGAGTGGTATGGCACATCTTTATTCCCTCATATTCAGGTTTCATGTCCCTGTGGGCATCGAAGTGAATTACCAATGGTTTTTCGTCGGAAAGCGCCTTGAGAGTATAGTAAGACAGAGTATGTTCGCCACCCATCAGCACCGGTACTTTATTTGCATTATGAATTAGAGCAGTTATTTTATGAATCTTGCTGCCTAGATATGACAAATTAGACGCAAGATTATTAGGACTTCTTTTTCTCATGTTCTTGACTGATGCAGGGATTTTCAGATCTCCAATATCAAATATTCTAGCTCGATCATAGATATCCACTTTCTCGTCCAACAGAAAAGTTTCAATTTGGCGTGCCGACGTTAATCTAATTGCCTCCGGTCCCCTCACTGTCCCTTTTCCAAAACTGGTCGTGATATCAATTGGTGCACCATAGAATACGACATTAGATTTTTCGAATGATACTTTAACAGGTATATCTGCGAAGCTATACCTTCCTCTCGTTCTTTCTGGAGGAATGAACAGAGTCGAGAGAACGTCGAGATAACTATTCATCATCTTGTAAGTGTGTGACCTTGTTTAAGTTTCTTATTTTTTGGTGCAGCATGTTCATCGAGCGCCGTCGTTTTCGTAAGATGACCAATCATCATAGAATCGACACGCGATGCATAAATACAAAAACCTAGAGACCCGTTCAGATAAAATCTATAGAATTAAATCAGACTCAGATTCTAGAGTATACATCGTCCAATGGCCAGCACAAATTTCCGACTAATATCTAACGACCAACAGTTTGCACATAAGCATATATCGGTCTATTATATTCTATTAACAATCGATTCACGCCAATAGTGGAAACCTGTATATGCGCCACTCCGCATAAGGAAGGGAAGCTCTATTAGTTTTAGCTTTTTCTCGTAGCAGTCAGCGAGAAAAATTAATTACCCCAAAATAGATCATCTAGGCTCGACTGTCGTGGCTTGCCTAAGAGTGATTTGAAATTGAAGTTTAGTGACGAGAGTACCTGATCGAACGTTGCTTCCATGGCGTCTACGTATTTTTCTGTATCTACCTCTTCGGGTCTTGCAAGTTCCACAGGTTTAACCCCGTCACCGGTTATTGTTTTTACATACGATACAATATCTCCTGCTTTCAGGTCCCTGCCTATATCTACTAGCAACTTAGCTGCCTTGATGTGTTGCGGCAGACCTTTGTAGATTCCTGTCTTCGCATCCTTGCCGTCTAATGACATGGCCCAACTTGTTCCCGTGGCCTTGCCATATTTATCAGGAGATTTATTTATCATTACATTGAAACTAAGTTCTTCTAGTGGTATTTTTCTCTGCTCTAAATTGCGCGCGTTTTGTTGAATAATTGTTTTGATTTTTTGTTTCGCAGATTCGAAGTCGTTTTCGGAATTTACTTTGCTCAAAATATCCAAGATACTATAAAATGCCTTTCGTATAAACGGAGGAGTATGGGATTTCTTCCCAGTTAGACCTTTGACATCTACGGTACCGTCGGCCAGGACACCTAGATAATTTTTCTTCAGATCGCTAAACACCACATAGCGATATTGCTTGTCTATCTCTAGGTCTACGCCAAGGACGCTTCTAGCCCAGGCAGAAATTTCGTCCACCCGCTTATTTGAAGGATTTTTCAAAAAAAGTGAGTCAGTATCTCCATAAATCACCTCTATGCCTATTTGCTTGCACTTCTCAATTGTCCTAGCGGTGGTACTTCTTCCAATAGCAGCGGTTGCGTCAGCGACAGGCAAGCAGTACAGCGGAAATATCTCCGCCCCCATCACTCCATAGGCAGCATTAAGAATTACTTTAATTGCCTGGCTAACTACTCCGTAAAGTTGACGCTCTTCATGACTCAGTGTTTTGTCCCTAGATAGATGTTTATAATAATTTACTCTCAAATCTCGCAAGGAGCCTATTAAAAGCGAAGTTATTCCTCTCTTTTCCTTGCAGATCCAGTGTGTCGTTTCCGGGATATGCTGTTTTGGGTCGCTTTTGCATGATATATGGGGACAGTTGACGGTTTCATAAGAAAGATTGTGAACTTTAATAATGCTGGGATATAGGCTTGCAAAGTCAACTACTACTACATTAAAATGGATCCCGAGCGTTGGCTCGACTACCAAGCCGCCTCGGTATTTTTTCTCTTTAATTATTGCTGTAGTTGAAGCAGTTCCTTTTTCTTGTAACTCAGAACGTCGAGGGATTAAGGCACCTCGCCTGCGATGTTCATAATATAATATTCCTCTTATCCATTGGTTAACGCCGAAACGGGAAATATCATCTAGAGGTAACCTGCCAATTCTACAGATAACCACTAAAAGTTTCATCAACAAGTTGTCGTTGAAGGTGGTCAAGCGAAGGGTTAGATCAGCGTCTTTGAGGCAATATTCCGCTAATTTCTGGATTGGAAGATCATTTATATCACCTTCAAATTCGATTTTGCTGTCATTAAGGAGAGCTTCACAAATCGCATTTAATGTGTATTCTGAGTATTTGTGACTAAAAGCATATAGTTGTACGGATCTGTTCTGAAAAGTTCTGAACAAATCAATATGCAAGCCATGTCTTGTTTGGACTGGTTCCGCTAGAGTTCCTCGTTTCACAAATGTTTCCCTCTTCACTATGATCGGTACTTCATCTTTAGTGATGACCAGTTTTGTAATTGGATCAATTCTCGGATCTTGTGATCTGGCATAAAGATATGGCAGATCAAAATCGTCACCATTGTAGGTAAGTATAATCGGGTATGAATCGATAATTTTAAATGCTTTTTGTAACATCTCTTTTTCTGTGTTGCAGATCTCTGCTTCTGGAATGAAAGGGATACCATACTGAGTTTTCTTTTGGTCTAACACGAGTACCTTTCGGAAGCCATTATTTGCTGCGAATCCCACAGCAATAACAGTTCTATCATGATCACGGGGCGTAGGCATTCTACCCTCTTCTGATTCAACTTCGATATCAACAGAAAGTCTTCTTAAGTCAGGAATAGGTTGGTTGAGGAGGTTGGCCCAGCTGGTGATGTACTGTTGATAATGTTGATTCCCGATTCCTCCTGCTTCCTCTTTAATTTTATCCCACAATAGGTTCTTGAGTTCAAGTTGAACCTTGTCTGAAATTTGGTGTTCAAAATTGCTAATTTCTTCTCCTTTTCTAAAATAATATGCACCTGGAATTAACCCTGTATCATAGAGATAATTTTCATGATATTTTATATCAGCTTCCCATGAGGTGACTTTTTCTCTAATACTATTATCAGTACCGCCAATTGAAAGAGGATCAGGAGCAATTATTTTAAGGATATTAATCTCCTTATCGGTAATCAACTCCTTTTTCTTTGTCTGTTCCAGGGTGAATTTTGGTTCTGTCTCGATAATTTTTTTGACTGTATCGAAATATTGCATTTTTGTATAGCAATACGGTTTGTGATTTGTTCTGTCACGCCAAAAACAGATAGAATGCTCATGAAGATCATAAAACATCAAGTAGACTTTTTGCTCTTCACCTAGATAGATCGCCGATAGCAACATAGCAGGACGATTTTCTGGTAGCTCTCTGTAATCCTCAAACCTTCTTTTTTTGCCCCCCAGAATATGTTCTTGCTGAGTCAAGATGTTATTAAATTGCAAATCATAATAAAAGCTTACGGTAGATGCTAAAACCTTCGAGTAAACTATGGCAAAATAGTTTACCTAATCTTTGGGACAGCGTGCTTCATTAGCATTTTCAGGAACGAAAATTCTACCCAATATAATGATTTTTAAAAGCATTTCGCTTGCTATTTAAGATTAAATTTATTGGCAATTTTGATAAATTGCTTCAACTCTTTTCGATATATATTTTGTCAAATATTCAGAGTGTACCTTTCCATGCCGCTTCAGGATTTTTTACTCCCTTTGGAGAACGTAAAATTTCATAGCAAATCTTCTGTTCGGTACGGGGATAAAAAATACCACGTCTTGATAACGGACAGAAGGATAATTTTATTCGCACAGAGGGGCCATATTCTCAAGTCAGATGATATTGTAAGCGAGAGACTCGATCGACTTCACGGACTGGAATATTCAGAAAAAGGGCTAATGTTTAAAATATCAAAGATTTCCATCCAGGGGACCACAAGAATAGACATACATGGACCGGCCTCGGAACTAAAGCCGATGTTTCATAATATGCAATCACTCATAAATAGTGAGTGAGAGTCGAACCTGGTTGTCATCATGAGACGTCCATTACAATCGAAATACCCCGTACAGTTAATTCTGACATCATTGGGGCATTGTTTTCGTCTAGCTCGTCAGCATCCTCATGGGCGACGTTGGTTGTGCCTTTTCTTTACATTATCAAGTGGACATATTAAGAGAACAAATTTCATTATGCTTATTACTACCTAGAGACAGTAATACTGATGAACATAGGCTATGTCCGATAGTAGTCAGCTTCTTGTTCGACGAATTAGGGATGGATCAGTGATAGATCATATTGAGTCTGGTCGTGCTATGCTCGTTTTGCGCACGCTCAATATTACAGGTAAAGAAGGCAACGTCATCACTGTCGCTTTAAATGTTCCGAGTAGCAAACACGAGAAGAAAGATATTATCAAGGTAGAAAATAGATTTTTGGAGAAGAATGAGACTAATAAGCTAGCATTAATTGCACCACATGCGACCATCAATATAATAAGAGAATACAAATTGGTAGAAAAGCGAAAGATACAGCTCCCCGATTCCATTGTGGGAATTTTTAGCTGTCCAAATTTAAATTGCGTCACAAATAGTGAAGAGGGTATCAGAGCTACTATTGATATCATAGACAAACACAAGATAATAATGAAATGTAGGTACTGTGGCAGGATACTTACGATAAATGAATTAGTCTCCTGATCCAAAACACCCAACGTCACTCATACCGCTTTACCTACTGCTCTTGCTTTGGTTTCTCGGACCCCTCTAAACCTTACTAACTTCAGATTTATACCTATATTTGATATTATAACAGGTCCTAAGATTTTATAAGTAGTACTGATGATCGAGTCTCTTGTGTTAGAAGCTGACGATGCCATCCGGGTTATTGATACGATCTCGCGTAATTTGATTGGCGTCAGCAAAAATAAAGTTAACTTTGCGAGACTGCCGGACACGTTCTGGGGCTATTTTGCAAGGGGACATGATGGCAAAGGTAGATTTGCCGTGATTATTACATATTCGGAAAGCGGCGAAGATGTAGATGAATTGATAAAGATTTATGAACGATGGGCTGTGAACAAAAAGGCCAAGAAGTAGCTCCTTCGCTTTGGTGTATATCTGAGGCAAGTCTTAGTATTATCGTAAGGCCCGCACTCAGAATACTCTGATAAAGGTATGCAACAATGAACACAAGAGTATGATAGATTAAGAGAAACTACAACATCTTTCACCAGCGTGTTCTGTATGATCGAAACTAGCAGATAACAAGACATCAATTGATTGTTTTTAACCGTCTTTGTACTTAATTAACAGGACGGCTTAGGGGCTTTTTTACGATCGACTGACTAATGCTATCAGTGGCATAAGAATTATTTTTTTCTAGTCGCTCCTTGATACGGCTGTCTATCCTTTCTGACAGAGCTCTAAGACTTAAATAATGACTGCCTTCCCAAAAGAGCTTATTACATTTTGTACATTCGAAAAATTGTGTATGCCGGTTGATAATGTTGAAAGGGATTTTTCCTTTAACATCCGCGTGCGATATCTCAGACAACAATCCGTTACACATACAACATCGAGAACTGACGTCTATGTAAGGCCCTAGCATCATCCCGAAACTGAAAAATGTTTGTGCAATATTTTCCAAGTCATTCGAACCGTTGAGCAAGATCCCCTGTGCTCCAGCTTTCATAATTCTCATATACATATCCTTGTCGCAAGTTAAAATCACTCTATTCTGCATGATTCCGATCCCGATTATCTCATCATCTGGGTTGTCTGCGATATACAACGTGTCCAAACCAAAAAAACGTAATTTTCGAGCGACACTTCCGAGCATCGCATCGACTAGGAAGGCCGGTTTTGATTTAACTAATGACTTCCTCGCCCCTACATTCTTCGCAAGTAAAGGTTCCATCAGCAAATTGCAAAAGATCAGACCATTCCCCGCATTCGTCGCAATATCCAGAAACAGAACCAGCAGAACGGCCAGTCTCCCCTCTGACAATTGCTGCTTTTTCAGAAATTACATCGACGAGCTCTGGGGTAACCGCAATTACGTCTGACGCTGAAATAATGCCAACCAGTCGGTTCTTATAAACTACACCCAACCGTTTGATATTACGTTGTCGTAGCACTCGAGCAGCTTCGGTGACGCCCTCCTCCCCTTCTATGGAGTGGAGTTTTTGCATGATATCTGAAACTCTTATGGTACTTGGTATGACGTCCTTGACCACAGCATTTGAAACGATATCCCAGTCGCTAACAATTCCGACTGGATTTTCTCCTTCCATTATTATAATGCTACCAACCTTTTGATCTTTCATCTTCAAAGCAACATCGTTAACTGTATCTGTAAGAGCGGCTGAGACCACCGGACTGTTCATTATATCTCTAACAAGTACTCTTGTCGGCATATTTGCGTCTCTATGTTGTCTTGCTAGCTCTTTCTTTACCACGACAGTGAATTCATTTCTAGCTTTAATTACTTTGCTCATCGATTCTCTGCTTTGCCAGAGAGCTCTTTTCCCCTCCCCCTTTTTCAGTCAGAAAAATTTTTGAATGTCCTGATGGAATTGCCCTAATAAAATCACCAATATTAATTGATTTAGTGAAATCTGCCAGCTGAGCATTCGAATCATCTTTGGCATTTGTGTTTGTATAGGCTGCCTTGACTAGATCCGTCTTAATTTTTTTTGCTACGCTGTTCGGATCCATCCCCCCAGGCAATAATTGCGAGTAAACTACCGATCGTTTCTTTATAGCATTGGTAGGTCCGCAAGCAAGAACATAGTGCGAATCTGACCTTATAAGTCCGACTGCTATCTTTATTTCGATACCCTTTATGTAATTACGCTTACCTTCAATTACGAACGAACCTCTCGGAAGAAATTGTCCTGTCGGAGCACCTCTCTTTATTTGACTAGGTTCAACCCAATACGCATCGGCGCTGAACAATCCATCCTTCCAAGCTCGGCTGAATGAGACAGTTGCCTGTGCTACCTCCATACAACTAGCACTTATTTCGCTAACTTGCTTTGCATCCTTAAGGATAAAGAATGGTGAACCATGTACCTCAGCATGAAATACCATGTCTTCTTCTGTCAAATGCTTTCGAATAATGGCCGAGTTTGATGATGCGTCCCTTCCGCCAATTGCAAGCAATCCTTCGCTCGTAATAAACCATCTGTAACGCTCATACCATTCTTTAGCAATTTGCTCTTTAATAACGATCTTGTCCTGGATTGCGGTTGTTTGATTTCTCAAATTACCGAGTTGAGTGTGCAGTTTTGCCTCTGCGTCCTCAATAGATATACAGCCTCTTTCCAACTCTTTTGCCCTTCCAAACAAAAGAGATGATATTTTTGCCAAGCTCGAACCTGCTGTCGGAACACGTTCACTGAGTACTTCAAGGTATTTTCTCCCCTTATCTGTAACGATAAGGGCAGAGCTAGCACCAAGGAATTCTTTCATTGAATCGTCATCGAAAGTATAATTAGTTCCCTCGAAGGAGATTGCCATCAAGTCATTAGCAATCTTCCTTATGACGGCGGCCTTCGAGATAACCTCCTCCTTTGCTTTACTCTGTTCTGCTAGGTCATGCTCTAGAATTGCTATTCTTTTATCAATTTCAGTAGTTTTCGAATTGCTATGTCTTTCCGTTATCTCGTTGGCTAGAACCTCATCGATTGCCTCCATGAAGGAGTGGGCTGTTCTCATCCTCGTCGTCGGTATCGGCTTCAAGGAAGGAATGTTCGTAGTTGGAATAGCAACTGCATCTCGTGCTTTTCCATCGTCATCTAGAATTACAAGTGCTTCGTGACTTCCTGTACTGATGTCTGCAACAAGCTCCTTGGTAACTGTATAAATTCTAGACATGTCATCATCTGAAAGTTGTCCAATATTTGGAGCAGAAACACCAGCCCTCCTAACTATTTCTTCCACAAATTTTTTTGGAATTGAAATATTTCTGCCTAACCACCGCAAAACGTCTAGGTCTTTTGCATCTGTCCTGTTTCGCATAATTTGTAATTGTTCGAGTGTGATATCCAATACATCAGTTCCGCGAGTTGGGGGAGGAAAATATTGGTGTCCCTTCTTCAGAACTCTGTGCCTAACTTGAATAGGATTTAGAATAGCGAGAATCTGCATCTTTTCATCACACAATATAAAGTTTCCAACACCGAAAAGTTCGGCCACAATTACTCTTGATTTACCGTCAAAATGCCTAAACCTTATTGTGATAATGCGCTCACTACCAGATTGCTGGATAGCTTCGATCTTGGCCCTTTCGACCTCAGGTCTAATGATACCGATAAGGTCACTCTCCCCTACCTGTTTGAACTTGAACCTTGTAAGCCATATGCCTCGAACAGATAACATTAACGTAATATCGGGCTCTGTAGAATGATGCATCCGGAAGAGAAAAGAATCTCTTGTCACCGCAACGATATTACTTACATAATACTCTGAAGTGATCTTTGAATTAATCTCGCCTATGAGATATCTCAGTTCGATGCCTGATAGCTCCATAACAATTGATAGTGAGATCTTCCACAAATATTAACCAAAATACACTGCGGATACACGTTTCGCACATGCTGACGGACAACCGCAAGGAATTAAACCTAGTATAAATTAATGACAAAAGTAATATAATTGGATCCTCTTGACAGAGTTTTTTATATGAGAGCCATTCTTGGATTGATCGGTGGCATATTTACAGGTTTTGCTATTGCACCGGGAACTGGTCAAGGCGCCGCTATTGGGACGGCGATATTGATAGGGCTACTATTCTACATTATATCGTATCAAGTCGCAAAGCGTATGGCTAAGAATATCGCAAAGCCGCAGAGACGAAAGTTGGCTACCAACGGAATATTTCCGTTTATTTTCATGCTAATTATGTTTATGATTGCAGTTTATACTGGATTGCATCAGAACATGCCACTGTTAAAATAGACGGTGTTCCAAAATAAGATGAATCCAATGCTTTGGACTTACCGTACTGGCGGGATTCCTGATGAATTATTTGAAAGGTCTGAGGAAGTTCCAATTACAAAGGAGGAGATACGAGCGCTCGTAATTAGTAAATTACGTTTGAGAGAGGATTCCTGCGCGATTGATGTGGGATGCGGGAGCGGAAGCATTACCGTAGAGCTTTGTTTGCAAGCCCGAGGAGGAACAGTATATGCCATAGATTTCGACAAAACTGCGATAGAACTAACTAGAAGGAATCTCTTTAAGTTTGGGGTGGAAGCCGAGGTAATCTTCTCCTCTGCTCAGGATATTTTGCCATCCATACCTCAGGCTGACGCTGTTATAATCGGCGGGAGCTCAGGGGACACGGCGCGAGTTATTCGTTTGGGCATAGACCGATTAAAGAAGGGAGGTAGAATAGTAATCGATACTATTCTAGTCGAAACATTGTATGATGCAATCAGTACAATTAATGAATCTCAACTTTGCGAAGTCGATATTACACAGGCCACAATTGCCAAGGCTAAGAAGATAACAAGCGGCACAATGATGGTTGCTCGGAATCCGATAACGATAATTTCTGCCACAAAGCCATGAATCAGACTATATTAGTATAATATCAAAGCCAAAATGAGTAAGATTTTGCTGACATCTCGTTGTTAATTGAAAATAAGAGAAAGTGAATATAAATAATCCGGGTAGAGAGATTGGATGCATGAAGCTATTCTGCGTAGGTTGCGGACCCGGCGATCCAGAGCTGCTTACTGTCAAGGCCGTAAATATAATCAAAGCTGCAGAGGTAATTTTTGCACCCACCGCCAGAGACGGCAAGCCGAGTATCGCCCTTTCGGTAGTAGAAAGACATTTGAAAAAATCAGCTAGAACCGTTAGCCTCGTATTTCCAATGACCAAAGAGAGAGAATCGTTGAGTGACTATTGGAAGAGAAATGCTCTAGAGATAGCCGACGCAGTGAGATCAGACAAAAAAGTGGTATACTTAACAGTAGGTGACCCAGCGTTGTATAGTACATGGATTTACATTCACAGAGAATTAGTTTGCAATCATGAAGATATCGAAATTGAAATCGTGCCTGGTGTTACATCGATGTTTGCATTTGCAGCACAAGCAAAGATGAGTCTTGCTGAAGGTGACGAAACTGTTGCAATAATTCCTGCTTGCTATGATCTAAATAGAATAAAAAAAGTTGCGAATTGTTGCGATACACTTATTTTCCTTAAGGACGGCAGATATTTTGACAGGGTAATTGAAATGCTTTCTGAAGCAGGATTTGGAGATGATTCATCTATAGCTATTGCCCAGGACATATCCGTGGAAGGCGAGATCTTGAAAATGAGCAAACTACGTGATATGGTGGGGACTAAAGGTCCCACTGAAAAATATTTTTCGATAATGGTCGCAAAAAAGAATAACCATGATAGAAAGTAATACAGTTTATTTTGTAGGATCTGGTCCCGGCGACCCATCCCTCATTACACTTAAGGCCAAGGAATTGCTAGAACGAGCGGACGTTATAGTTTATTCTGGCTCGCTCTTGAATCCCAAGATCTTAGAAGATAAAAAAAATGATGCAGTGCTTCATGATGCGGCTCTTATTGATAGAGAGAAAATTTATGAGACATTAAGAGATTCCACAAAAAAAGGAAAACTAGCTATACGATTTCACGATGGAGATCCAAGTCTTTTCAGCGCCATTAGAGAACAGATTGACAAGTTAGAGCAAGACGGAATTCAGTGTAAAGTAGTTCCCGGAATCACTGCTATACTTGGTGCAGCGGCTGTTATGAACCTAGAATTGACTTTGCCCGGTAATACTCAAACGCTAATTATAACACGAGCAGAATCAAGAACGCCAGTACCTCCAAGAGAAAGGATTTCGGAACTGGCTAAACATGGCGCTACAATGGCACTATATCTGAGCGTTCACCTGATAGCTGAAGTAGTACAGGAGATTATGAACAGTGGCGCTTACACGAAAGACACACCTGCAGCTATTGTTTATCGAGCAACTTGGGAAGACGAAAAAATAATCAGGGGAACACTAGGTGACATTGTAAAGAAGACACACGAAGCTAAGATAATTAAAACTGCTGTTATTATAGTCGGAGATGTGATAGCCCCCAAGAAATATGAATTTTCAAAAGTTTATGATGCAGGTTTCACACACGGTTACAGAAAGGCCACGGAATAAAGAACACTTCAATTTTCGTGTTACTGACTATGATTAAATCATCGCCGTATCCTTAATATAGGCATTGGCTGTCGTGACGGATTCATATATGGGGATGTTTTTGCCTGAGAATATATCGCAAAGAATTACGCTGTTTATTGGAGGCAAGTTAGAATTCCCTTTCATAAAAAAAGAGGAACTAATGGGGATTTTCTTTATTTTTGGAAAAAATAATAAACTCTACGGAGAGGAAGAGATCTTAGCTGCCGCCGATCTCGGAAATAGAACAGTTGCGCATTTAACTAGAACTGTTCGCATGTTTCACAACTCCCCTAACAAAATGGATTCTAATTTCACGAGGGAGCATTACACTAAAAGGGTCTTGCAAATTTCTATCGAATTAAGGGATAATACAACGAATACCCCCTTTAGTCAGTCTCAAATGAACAAAAGAATCGCAGGGGATCCGACCATTCTCACAGATTGTTTTGCACAACATATAGCTTGCCATCAACAAGACCAATTTTTCGAGATATTTCAGCCATTAACAGAAAACCACCTTCCTGTCTCTTTAAGAAGGAAACTTGAGGGCAGAATGCTACTACTCGGATTCAATGTTAAAGGTTCAAGAGCTTTACCGTATGCAAGTACCCTTGCCGCATACTTAATGTGGATGAAAAAATTCAACAGCTAACAAATCGTCTTTCATTGAGGATATAGATTTAGATATTGACACGTACTGACACACGATTGGTCATGGTTAGTGATATCACAATAAAACGGTGCCTGAAAGAGCGGTCTACCCTCGAAGGTGAAGGCACGCGTGAGTTGTATTGATAAAATTTCCCGTTCCTATAATCGATCAGAAAGCTGGCATGAATTGCTACTGCACAAGCTTTAAGGGAGTAGGCGGACTGATAAAGCAACAAGCCGATGAGTTCCAAGTCTCTGAAATAATAGATCCGGCTGTCTTCAATGATTTGTCGTCTGTACAAGACCAACTCCATAGATACCCGCTTTACATTTTAGAGAAAAGCAATATTGATTCTAATCATGCTATATCGCAAATCAAGAAAAGATTCGGCGTTCCACTTAAAGTGATAGGGTTAAAAGACGCAAAGGCAATTACAAAGCAGTATGCTACAACAGAACAATTAAAAAATATACCAAGAGAGATACGAACCGATCAAATATTTCTGACTCTCAAAGGGTTTAGCCGAAAACCCTTAGCAAAAGCGTCACTTCTCGGGAACGAGTTTACCATTATCATCAGCAACAACAATCAGTTAGACATATCTACATTCGAGCGTGAAATAAAAGATATTGCCAATTTTTATGGACTGCAAAGGTTCGGGAGTGAACGATCAGTAACACATCTCGTCGGAAGGGAGATCGTAAGGCGTAACTTCAAAAACGCCGTTGAATTACTATTATGCTATACTAGTGAATACGATTCCAAAACGAGCAGGGAAATTAGGGAAAAGAGTCGAGATCCTCATAATTATCCTCGGCTTCTAAAACTACTTCCTCGAGGAATGGATATCGAGCGTCAGCTGATGTCTGCAATATTACAAGGAAAGGATGTAATCCATGCGCTGAGAACCATTCCCATTAATATGCGACGATTATTTGTTCAGGCGTATCAAGGATATATATTCAATATCTGCCTGAGTACAGCAATTAGAAACGGGGAAAACCTGCTTAAAGGTAAAGAGGGGGACCTCTGCTTTGAAATAGGAGGTCCGCTAATATTTGGCAAAATAAGAAAGTTTAACTCGATATCGGATTCAGAGTCTAATGTAGTTCCAGCGATTAGATTAGCTGGCTACTCGTTTCAGGCTGGCAAAGGAAGATTTGAGTTAATAACGAAAGATACAATGCAGGATGAAGGTGTAGTGGCTAGAGACTTTTATATAAAAGAAATGCAAGAGCTGAGTTCGCAAGGAGGATTTAGACAAGCTCCTTTGTGGTGCAGGGATTTCTCTGTCATAGACAAAACTATGCTGACGTTATCATTTAAACTGCCTAAAGGGTCTTATGCTACAACACTATTGCGTGAATTAATGAAGCCCTTCGATCCTATAAGTTCAGGATTTTAGATGCTTGACGAGCCTAACTAATAGTCTATGAGTGAGTTCTCTGCCATCTAATTAATAACGTATAGAAGACTACTTAATTTGATACCATTCTTGTCTTTTCCGCCTCTGTTGCGGAAATAATACGAATTAAAATCTGCAGTTTAACTTTGCCGTTATCGAGAATAGGCGGTTACTAGTGGACCAATCTACATTTAGATTGGATGGACCATAGGATAAAATAATAAAATCTTATGTGGCTGTTAACACCTTTGTATAAGTTTTTTTGGACAGACCTTATAAGGCCTAAACAGTAATTGATAGCATTATGAGAGCTGCTAATAGAATCAGCATTGGTAGAGATGTTGACGGGTGAAATATATCTGATGAAGACGTGTTGGTTGCGCAGAGCAAATACATGTCGATAGATGGTCAGCATAAAACCAAAGGGTAACTAACAGGTATAGCTGGTCAAGTGATCTGGGTTGATGCGATATCAGTGTATGACAAACGGATAGGTATGACACCATAACATTGACCTGTCCTGTTTAAAGCGAGTTAGCCATCCATCATGCTGTAACATTTTTGTTTTACTTCCTACTACTATAACAGCAATTGAGGGATTAAGATATTTTTTGCTAACTGAAGATACATATCGATTCCAATTCATTAAGGAATCAGCCTCTATTCAATCCACAAGTACGAATTGCTTCTACAATATCGAGCAGAAGGTTTTCATACGTCAGACATTCGAACTTCAGACAACTCGCTAGGTATGCTACTTAGTAAGCTAATACTACTTATTTTAAATAATTCATGTTTGCTGAAACTTGTACGACAAAGCATTGAGAGGATAGAGCATCTTAACATGGCAGACAATTGGGATTGCTTATATTAAGATCTCTTAAAGATCCTTTCAAGTTATTGTATGTAAAGTCCAAATAATAACCAAGACATATCTAGATACGAATAGCTAAAAGATAAATGTAGTTTCCAAAAACAAATGAGACGACGGATAGCGGTCGGGACAATCTTGGTTTATTTTATGGCCTTACCCGTGACATAGTCCTTGGAAATAGTACTGTATCTTTTATATCTTGTAGATTCGCGATCCACCTAACTAATCGCTCGATTCCCATTCCAAATCCTGCATGCGGCACACTGCCGTACCTTCTTAAATCCAAATACCAATCGTAGGCCTTCGGATCTAGAGCTTCTTTCTCTATTCTTTTGGTGATAGAAGTAATGTCATTCTCTCTTTCTCCTCCACTGCTAATCTCTCCAAAACCACGAGGCGCAAGCATATCGGCACTTAGTCCTATCCCCTCTTTTTCATGATCTTCCTTGACATAAAAAGGCTTTAACGAGATGGGAAAGTCAATTACAAAAATCGGCTTGCTGCGATTTCTTGTCAATTCACGTTCTGAGTCAACGTTCAGATCGTCACCCCACTCTATTTTACGCTCGTTTCCATTATCTTCGATTATTGCAAAATCTTTAGAACGAAGAATTTCAATTACTTTTTCATATGATAGTTTATCGAAAGGCGGCTCGATCGATTTCAAGTCACTAAGATCTCTTTTAAGATAACCAAGATCTGCCGAATTTTCATTAACCGTATTTTGAACTATATATAAAATTAATTGCTCTTGGATTCTTAATAAGTCATCGAGAATTATCCATGGAGCCTCAGCTTCCAAATGTGTAAATTCAGCAAGATGTCGAACCGTTCTCGATTTTTCTGCTCTGAAAGACTCTGTAACACTCCAAACAGGTCCTAGAGAAAAGACCATCGCTTCAAGATAGAGCTGCGCACTCTGTGAGAGGTACGCATCATCATCAAAATATCTCACCTTGAAAAGTGTTGAACCACCTTCGACAGCATCCTTTACTATAACAGGAGCATTTACCTCCAACCAATTATTTTCAATAAACCACTGACGCGCATATTTTAAGATCGAGGCCCGGATCTTTGCTATTGTGCTCATTCGCCTAGTTCTAACTGCGAGGTGTCTATTATCGAGCAGCAGATCCTCGCTCTGATACTCCCCTATGGGATAGTCAACTTTTGCTAGACCGAATATTTTGAGGTCAGTCGCTCTGATTTCATACCCACCTTCTGGAGCTCTTGAATCTTGCTGCAGTTTGCCCGTAACTTCTATACACGACTCGATAGTGAGAGTAAGTGCCTTCTCAGTAGCAAGTACGCATTGAATTACTCCGCCTCTGTCATCCCGTATTAGCATGAAAGTATTTTCTTTTTGTTTTCGAATCCTATGTACCCAGCCCCGTACTGTGACGTCCTTTCCTATGTAGTTAGCATATTTGACATCGTTGCATCTAAGATGTATCACTATTTAGAGTACTTTCAGACTCTGCTTCATAAGTGTATATCAATAGTAAAACAGAGGATCCCCGAGCCTCTAGTTTGCATTACACTCACATCAGGAGATATAAGATCAGCACAAGATAGAATTAGGATACGATTAGCTTCTATTGCTAATAGCGTTGCACTAATAAATAGAAGCGAGAATAATAATAATTCAGAAATGGCAAAGTTTGATGGTATAAAAGGTCAGGAACTTCTAGATGTAGAGTTAGGCGATAATGAAATTACTCTCATTTTCAAAGACAACAGGTTTCTTTTCGTAAGGCTTGAAAACGGGAGGTTCGTTTGTGAATCCGTGCCAGAGTAAGTAAGCGTATAGCTTAAAGTTTACAGGAGTTCATTGAAACAAACACAATTAGTCCACGCTTTAATTGTTACATTACTTATGTGGTGAATCGAATCGGCTTGGATGAGATTCTCTGGAGTGAAAATCATCTGATCTCACGACATATTGCATAGACGGCATGAAGAGCGATGCGCAAGATGCCAAAAAATAAGTGTGGGAGTTCTTTTCGCATGGTGTGACCGTGGAACGTATATTTTCAATCGGAAGAAGAACAATGGAAGATATCTGGAGCAACGGCAAGTCGTGCTAAGCATGGTTGAATAAATATTTCCGGGGTGGAAATATTAACCTCTTAGATTAAGTTTGGAGGGAATTTGTATAAGTTGCGTGTATAAATTAAACCCGAGGCCCCTGTAGTATGAGTATCGATAACGAGATATAATTAGTCGTGAGAATGAGACGAGATTATCTTTTTTTCTCAGTCAAGAATCTTGTCCAATCCTCGAATCAGAGGTAGATCAGAAAGAGATAAGGGGTGCAGAGATATAGGGATAGATGGGGTGGCATAAATAAACCTAAACATAGATAATGATAATGAATCAATAACAATTACAGAAATAGTAAATTTACTGCTAAAAGAAGTCCAGATTCCGACATTGCAACCGGTGCCTTTTAATACTTACCCAAAGATAGCAACTGCCCTCGAAAATCTGCAAGTTTATGGATGCGATGGAATAGAAGCAAGAATAAGGGATTCCCTGGTGGAACTGATTTCTACAGCAATTAGATTTCTTCTCGAAATCAGACATCTTAAGGTGCTTGACCAACAAGGTATGATAGCTTCTTCGGCATCGTCATCTTCATTTTCAGCTGCATCTACTCCCACTACGACTACTACTACGACTACTACTACGACTACTACTACGACTAGTGCAACTGCGATAGATTATTCGAAACTCACAGAAGAAGAAAAATACATTTTGGATGCGGAAAAAGAGTCTGAAAGAAGGAGAAAGGATATACTGCTAGCAATTACCAAAGGCAGGCCAAAAGTACTCGAATCGATCTCAAAACGAGTACGTTCAAAGTATATCGTAATCAGGTTTTTAAAACCAATGGAACAGTTTATGGGTGTAGATATGAAAAGATATGGGCCATTTCGGCGAGAAGACGTCGCGGTTCTTCCCTTTGAAAATGCGCGGTCCTTGATTGAAAATAGCCATGCAATGGAAGTACAAAGCATATATTAATAAACAAAAACACATTAATCATT
>QHBN01000068.1 GCA_003176995.1 Candidatus Nitrosopolaris wilkensis | reverse complement strand
CTATTGTGCTACAAGCTAATTTTGATATAGTACGCCTTCAAAGTAAAATAAAGAGTACATGCTAACAGTTTTGTACATGTATGTTAAATGATAAAGCAGCGAATTAATTCCAAAATAACAACAAAAATAGGATTGCTTGTAAGTGTCCAAGCAATTTTTATTATTGCGAGCGTCATTATACTCTCTCACTTCGAATCGCAAGGGACGCTTTTAGGAAATTCCGTTAACATCGCTGGTAAAAATCGATTTTTGACATCTAATGTTTTGATTCAAACTGAGGAATATCTTTCAGGCTTCTCGAATGTCTCTGCAGCTAAGGCCGCTATGGATAACTTGCAATCAAATCTGTTGCAATTAAAGGAAGGTGGCCATTCCTCTGTCCAGGTAGAATTAGCGCCTCTTCCACCAAAGTATCTGCACTTATGGGACTCCATCAATAATCGTTGGCAGGCATACAAAGGATTCATCATTAATAACATAATCAAACCAACTCCAGTTGTATCATTATTCTCGTCATCAACTACAAAATCATTATCTACGGTAAACGCCGCTGCAGCCAAAAAAGAATCACAATTCATGGCCTCCGAGATAATTAATTTATCAAATTCACTGACTGCAGATTTAGGAAATGAAGTAAAAAATAATTCCCAGAATCTCATTCTATTAGAAATACTTTTAGGGGCTCTGAACATTGCCATCGTCATTCTAATTTTCTATCTTGTAAGGAAAATGCTTACACCGATCTTTGCTCTAACAAATGCAGCGTCCGAAATAAAGAAAGGAAATCTTGACGTCTCGATTGTTCACAAAGGAAACGATGAATTAGCAATACTAGCTGAATCCTTTAATTCCATGGCATCTTCCATGAGGAATTATATTGAAAAACAGGAAGAATTGACACTTCAGCCTCAATATGCAAATAAGGAACTCAACAGAAAAGATAGATTGAAAGATGAATTTGTCGGCATAGCCTCCCATGAATTGAGAACTCCAGTTCAATCAATTCTTGGATTTGCTAGTCTAGCAAATAATGGACAGATCGGAGCAAAAGAAGCGTGCAAAGGTGTACTCTTAGAAGCGTACAGGCTTCAACAATTAACAAACGACTTACTAGATGTTACCAGGATTAAAAGTGGTAGCAGTCTAACCTTCGCTATGGAAAAGGTTAGAGTCAATCAGATAATTTTGGACGTAGTAAACGTAGTGAAAGCTAATCTCAAAGAAGGCGTATCAATCGAGACGAAAATTGGCGGCAATGGCGGGGATAGTATCGATGACAATAATAATAATGACATGGAAATCTATGCGGATAAAGGTCGTATCATTCAGGCAATATCTAATATTGTAGGCAACGCTGTCAAGTTCACAGCTACCGGCACAATAATAGTACAAAGCAATCTATCTAATGATAAGAAAAGAGTAGAAATCAAAGTTAGTGATAGTGGAAGTGGTATCGCAGAAGATATTCTTCCAAATCTATTTGACAAATTTGTAACTAAAACGCTTGGAAATGAAAATAAAAGTGGAACGGGTCTAGGACTGTATATAACTAAAGCGATCATAAATGCACATAAGGGAAAAATTTTTGCATATAACAACAAGCAGGGCGTAGGCGCTACATTTACTATTGTAATACCTACAATCCATGAAGATAGGTAACTGATGAGGTGTATACTGGGCCCTCTAAAAAGTTCTGCCTTTTTGAAGTTTCCTTAATCCTTCAAGTCCCCCAATTGTTCGTGTGTGGCCTTAAGGTGCTTTATTAGTTCTATATCTGCATTTAGCTTTTCCAGGCCTTTATAAATCTCCTTGTCTTCTATGGTGTCTACCAAGGTACTCGGTTCAAATGGCTTTTGCAACAATTCCACAACTTGTTTCAATTGCTTTACCATGTCTTCCAGAGACTCCCGGACATATGCAGAAGCAAATATTATTCTCTGGCGAGGATTTTCTGCAAGAATTTCTTTAGCTACCTCCATGCCATCCTTTTTTGGCATTCTATAATCTAAAACGACGGCATCAAAAGGAACATTATTACTATCATCTTTCAATGTTTTCGGATCTATTGTTTGTGGTTGTTGTAGTTGTAGTTGTTGTTGTTCAGATACTAATTTGTCAAATGCCTCATGATAACTCTTCAGACACTCCTCGCCATCATAAGTAAGCAAAACTTCATGATTTCTGTTTTCCAATACAATCCTATATTGCATAGCAATATTGTAATCGTCTTCTGCAATCAGAATTTTCATAATATCATAATAGATTCTCAGTAGCATAATTTTAATTTTCATGATTTTAACGTCACTATTTGCTTAAATGCAAACGATGATATCAATCAAAGAAGAAGGTAGCACTATAATAGATCAAGTGATAGGCAATCAAAAAATTCACTTTCTTCAGAGCTATTGCTGTTATTATTGTGGATGTGGTGTCTGTACGCTAAAGCCTGTTGGTTAGTGATTTCTTGTATTCGAGCCACTCACTTAACCAATGAAGAGACTTTGCCTCTTCTAACCATATTTCAAGCCATGAAAATCGGTTTATTTCTAATTTAGAAATCTCATTGCTTTTAATAAGCCGGTTAAATCTTGCTCTTTCTTGAAGGTCGCGTTCAATCTTATCTAATTCACCAAGACACTCAAGTTTTATTTCGGACTCTTCAACACCTATTCCAAACTTGAGGAAACAGTCATTAAATTCATTGATATGAAAAACTATACTCTTATAATCCTTGATCCAAACTAGCCGACTTACTGCCACACGTGGTTTGCCGTAAAATATCAGATTTTTTATAAAATTTGTAGCAGTTATGTTGAATGCGTTCTTAAGTTCTATCTCTGAAGCTTTTCCACACAGCTCATTCATAATAGCTACGCTTTTGTCAAAAAGGATGGAATAGTGTTCAAAGTCTCTAACTGCCTCGTCTCGGTAGTCCTTCGAACGCAAACTCAGACCAAGAAGAGTAAAGATTAGCTTCTCCATGGCACACCGATTGCCTGTGGGACTAGGGTCGTAGTTCGAAAGAAACTATTTGAAATAGATTGCGTTCCATCTATCAATTGTTATTAGAGTAGAATTCAGTGCGCTTGCGTATGCCTTCACAAAATTTTCTGATAAATTAGACATTCTGTTGCCTTCAGGAACTTCTATTTCGAATAGCTTGGGACTAACGCCTCTCGACTGAGATAAAATATATTTTATTTTTATTAGTACATCTCCCAATGACTCCACAATTTCTTGATTTTTCAATCTATATACTACATACCCAGTATTTTCTAATGCACGCTGCCTTATTCTGTCATTTTTTATTTTCAGATCTTCATGAAGCGGACCATCAACTTCAATGATGACTCTATTGTTAACTAGACGTTCAGGAGTATAAAAATTACAGCTTGTATGCCAGATTTCAGGTTCTAATGTAAATTCTATGCCCAGCGAGTAAAGTGTCCTGGCTAACTGAACTGCATACCTTGTAGGTTCTGATCTTTTTATCATTGATTTATTATCGACATTACAATAATTGTCATTATAGAAAATGTTATAACTCGCACATTTTTGGCAATACTTTTGATAAGGAAAAATTTTGTTGTAGCATTTTTCACATAATCGCTGTCGTTCGCCAGCCAAGCGTTTAATTCCCATAAGCAAACAACTACTAAAATATGTTATTAAATGTCATATCATGTCTGATATTCTAAAAAAATCGTCTCGATAGACGAACTAGCGACGGGTTGGAAAGACGTTTGGCGGATTATAGCTGTGCACAGGTTCCGTGACATAGAGGCGTGCCTCCTGTGATCTCGTCTCCATCTACACACGAACACTATACATAATGCAGTAGATGTTTTCTATGTCATTGAATCATTTCATTTTTATTATTGCCTGAGATTCTCTTTTAATATAAGAATGATAATTCTACTACTAAACATAAAATCTCGTTTACCAAAATTATTGTACTATTGTTTCGGAGCAGTAATTCTAATTCTACTTACCTTGACGCTTGTGACGAACGAAGGATATTCCCAAATTTTTCCGAACACTAGACATTCTGCTGTCCCTCACGATTCAATAGTACAACAACAACAGCACCAACCAAGTCAGAAGATACATGTCGTAAAAATCACCTCACCTGCAAAAGCGCAACAAGTTGCCGTTGGCAAGAACCTCGTAGTTTCTGGAACATCCGTCGATAACACAACTTCTGACTGTAATGTTTCAGTTATTGTGAATGGTGTTAAACCATACCGTCTCGCTTTTGCCAACGGTGATGCAGGACACAAAGACTATTCAAAGTGGAACTTTACCCTCACACCTGCATATACCATTGTTAAACAAGGACAAAATAAAATAACTGCTAAATTCTCATGCACCAACGATCCTAATTTCATATCGCATAGTAGTGTTAATGTAACAGGGGTCGTAGGTACTGCTTTTACTCCCATCGCAAACCATCAAGGACAACAAATTGCAGGCAAGAATTCAACGACGCCAAATGTAAACACTACTTCTACCGGTAATGCAATTTCTTCTGTTACCTCTTCCTCCTCCCATCCGTCGAACGTTGCTAACACTAATAATAAAACTGATAGCAATAGCACGATGTCAGTCTCCATTCATCTGGCCAACAAGTTTGTTCATCCAGGCGATAAACAGAGTGTAGTAATCAAAGTTACTGAAGCAAATTCGACTTCTCCAGTAGTAGGCGCTTCGGTATTAGGAAGGGTTACAGACCAATCAGGGGGATCATTCAAAAAGTTAGCGGGGACAACAGATAGTACTGGCAAGTCTTCATATTCCTGGACAGTTAATCAAGGCGACGCAACGGGTAAGTACAAAACAATAATAGAAGTATCTGCACATGGATACAACAATAACACGGCATCAAAAACGTTTCAAATAATCCCTGTTGCAACTACTTCCACCAGTTACAATAATCTTAACCACCTACTCTCTCCCAATACTAATAATAGTAACAATAATCATCAGAATTCTCCATCGACGATAATTCCGATCCCGCACATTCGCATTCCAACAATCAAAGTACCGTTTCACTTACCTTTTCAATAGAAACCTGGAAACAGTCACCGATGAGAGGTTTTACTTTAACTTGACTTACTCCTACTCCTTCATGGGAGTAAATGCATTTCGACTGCTTAGAGGTAAAAAAATAGCCCATGAAGTGCTGTATGTTTGCGGTAAGTGACGAACGTATACAATAATTCCACTTTGAACATTCTTCATAGTGGTCTGTCATATCTATTTCTCCCCATTCTGTGCCTGACCCGCTAATAACCGAACTCCTTTTTCACTCAATACACTGTTATCGCCCATTTCTTCAGGACTAGTATCAAACAGAAAAGAAGATATGTAATGATATAACGGTAGAAGATACCTGATTGCTGTGATACAATCATTATTATGTAAATGTTGTCATAATACACCTTGTCTTGTCGAATCGCTCAGATGAAGACGTGCATTTTCGACAATATCCGAGCATTTTAGATGAGCTAGGATATTTTCAGATTTCTTTTAAAGCTGAGCAGATTCTTCATAACGCATCCAAGAATTCCATTGCGTTGCTTGGTGAAAAGGGCTCCAAAGATTTGTTAGATCATATTTGTTATATCAGTGGATTCTCAGAAGCAGAATTACTTCGAATTATGACTTATTTGAAAAGTCATTATACAAAGTACTCGGAAAGGGAGCAGAAGTGATTCTTTGTAGTCTTAAAAGAGAATTGCTGATACAGGTTGTAATGATAGATCCGAATATCACTATCGGCGAGATTCGTAATCCACGACTAAAAGTCGGTGATATTCTAAAACGTATTCAAGCTGTTGAAGCAGTTGAATTTGTTCATAAAATTCCCTCACATAGTCATATCGCCTTTCTCCACACAAATGATAATTCTAAAGATAAAATGTTAGCTGCATTTTTTGATACGATGATAAATGGCAACGCTTCAAGAGGCCTTTTTTCACTTAAACCAGCTAACGATTATCTTAGTTGCAGTAACAATATTATGTTATATGAAGAGCTCTTACAGGAGCCTCGAGATTATGAAGTAGTGGCAAGGAGAGTAGCAGATTGGATAGCCAAATTGAATTCATCGGGTAAGTCACGACAAATAATACTGATAGCCCAACTAGGATTGCATGCGAGTATGCGATGTGGTGGTTTCGAAATGGTTTTGCTGGTTACATTTTGTGCATTGAAAAATCAATGGGTAGATATCTGCAAGACAATATGTCTGCTCTTTGTGGATATAATATTTCAAATGTTAGTTATGGACATATTGATGGAGAATCGAACAATACAATAATTTCGGCTCATGGCTATGTGATTCTTGACGAACCCTTCAGTTTGTATGGGGCACCAGACCTTGGAAGTAGAATTTGAATGACCATCCACACTTCTCAAGGCAAGTGTGACCTTGACCATTAAGGCTAACAATTTGGACCCAGGTTGATATCCTTTCTTCACAGCTTGGGTACCGTCGGGCTCTGATATCGAAGCCAAGAATTCAGTCGAACTAGATCGATCAAACGAGAACGAGGTAAAATAATGGAATACAGAAGTATATCTCCATTACTTTTATTGTATGAACGGTACTTTGATCTATGTAGTGATCTGGGGACAATATATCTAGATGTTAACCAAAAAGCGTGAGGTGAGAGCAACTTTTTGGTATGGCGTATGTCGTGACACCTTAGATCTTAACTAAACTACGCCCGGATACAAATTGTCGGTTTTTTTTTGTTCAAGTATCTACTTCTAGACCCTTAGTGCTACAAATTTCCTTTTCAGCATCCTGCTTACAATATTCAGGGATTAGATAGAGAAATTACAGCTAATGGCTACTTTTCTTGGATTTTACCCAATACGCCTTTATAATCTATCCTCTCATTTCCTGAGAGATCAAGCATGTTAACATCCACGTTAGCTATTTTAGAGGCTATTTCTGATAATAGAGCATCGAATATTCTTAAAAGTATCGCTTCAGCAGACTCGAATAGCGATATTCTCATAACTGAATTGAAACTTACGAGAAAGCAGTACTATTCAAGCATGTCCGGCCTTATAAAAGCTGGTTTAGTGAAAAGACAAAGAGGCAGGTATCTTCTTACTGCATTTGGTAAGGTAATTTATAGCGCCCGGACGAGTCTTGAGGCAAAAATAGAAAGTGCAATCAACAATTACTGGAAACTCAAGGCAATCGATTCATTGGAGATGCCTTCAACGGAAGAAAAGGACAAGGTTATTTCTATGTTAATCGACAACCAAGAAATTAAAGACGTTCTAATCAAGGATTTGTTATCTACAGACGCAGTAAAAGAGAAAACTCGGGATACGGAGCGTACATTGATAACGGTACCAAATTTCCTTTAATCCGATAATGGCTTTGTAGTGATGCTTGTCTAGTTGTGACTTGAGAAAGACCGGCCAAGATATACCACAGGAGCGCCAATTTCGATTTGATTGTAAATCGTTAGTATTTTATGCTCGTAACATTTTATTATGTGTCAGCAACGGCATCTTGCTGAGAATACTTCATTTCTCAACGCATCCTCTTCCTAAAACTTGCCTTCTGTAATTTCATTAGGTTAACTACGCTATATCTAACAAACAAAAAAAACTTGCTAATCGTAAATACGGAAAGATGTAGTAACAACATATGGGAATGGTAAAAAGAAAAACATCAGCTACATACGGAAAAAAACATTACTCCGACTCTTATCGCGGTATATCTGCCCATAATTATCCAGATATGAATTAATAACATTGTCCGAACTAGGAGCAAGCTTGAATGTGATTTCTGGCAACAAAGTAGATACTGCAAAACGAAAACATGATGGCGATGTCGGTACAGCAAAGAACCAGAATTCAAAGTTCATAGCAGGGGTTATAAAACTAATATCTGATGACAAAACTCGGCTTATTTTTAACACTATCTTTCTTGAAAGTGGAGACAGTAGCGGGAATCTCAGAACTCGATTGAAACTTACCAAAAAGCAATACTATTCAAGAATATCTCGCCTCGTAAAAGCTGGTTTGGTGAAAAGACAAAAAGGGAAGTATTTTGTTACAGCATTTGGCAGGGTGATCTTTGATTCTTACAGATTGCTTGGAACTGCTCTCAAGAACTACTGGAAACTTAAAGCAATCGATTCTCTTGGAGCAGTAAATGATAGTAAGATGCCAAAAGAACAACGTAATAAGATAATAGAAGAGCTAATTGATAATCGACAACTCAAAGATATCTCGCTTTCGACATAGTTCTAACGGGTGAATTATGTGCTAACCTTCGTTTAGGTCAATTTAGAGACACGAAGCTTTCACAATCCTTATGGCAGTGTCAAAACATAGAAAAATATGGTGGCGCCAATTTGGCTGGGAATAGTTGCGACCCCACTCCTAGCAGAAGGTCGCAGTCATCCACCTTTTTGGTACTTTCCTCTGTTATTCATGTTACTGCTTGCTTACCAATGCCTTATTTATTTAGATAGAAATTGGTTTTGGTTTGACGTAGAATAGGATTGCTGTGATCCGCCAACAAGAGCCCTGCTCTGAGCAAGCTGAGCTTGACCATTATCTGCTGCAAAGCACCTCGTATCACCATTAGTACCACCGACAGCTACACTCCCTGATGAGCAGCCTTGGTCCCCCGTGTGCTGTCGTAAAGCAGCTTGCCCAGCAAAGGCTTGTCGTTGAGCCGACGATACTCCTCCAGCACTAGCCGAGCTGCTACAAGAACTGGCTTTCACTAGGGGTGTTGTTGGCATTGTTGATACTAGGAGCATTGTCATTATTTCAATAGTTACTCCAAATAGAAAATTGAATCTGTTCATATCCTATAAGGGAATCTAGCTATAAAAGGATTCTATGAGAGACATTTGTAAAGAGTTTACCTAAAAGAGAGATATTTCTAGCAATTATGCCCATTTCTCCCCATAAAAGAGCTGGGGGAATTCATGATGGCAGATATTTATTATAGGTAAGACTAGAAAGGCATCTTAATGCAGTGCTTGGAAGAGGAGCCATCGATGCGTCACGATATGATGGACCCAGAATACCGGATCACAATGCCTCTGATACATACGAGTCGGACCAACACATGGAAAAGTGAATGATTGTTGTCATTTTTCGTCAAGTGACTGATAACGACAACTAATAATATTGAATCAGAAGTAAGTAATTTGGCTGCTTTCCGAGCAAAGTTGCATTTTTTAGTTTCGTTGTGAGCGCTACGGCCGGAATGATTGCAATTGTAAATTCGTTGTGATCATTATTATTATATAAATCGCATTTTATATTTCGAGTTCTAAGTAGAAATGGTAGCACGATTCAAAGACATGGACTTGGCATATGGAAACAAAAATCTTAACCTCGTTAAGCCAGCCACTTATTCACTTCTGCGTCAAAGGTGTAGCAGATATTACACTTATGGTACCTGCATTCGAATCGGTTAAGAATATAGTCCCTGCTGAATTGACATCAATATCGATTCCTGTAATGGGGCTAATTACAGATGTACCAGCTGGTAGATTCCATTTATTGATGAATTTACCGTCATTTGTAAACTCCTGTATGCGGTGGTTACCTGTATCAACAACATACACATTGCCTTGAGGAAATGGAACAGTCAAACCTGTTGGATTATAGAACTGTCCGTTATTCTGCCCCAGTGATCCCCATGTAGTAATGAGTTTGCCATTACCATCAAACTTTTCAATATGATCATTGCCAAAATCAGCAACAAAGACATTACCCGATGGATCTACAGCAACACGCCCAGGATTATTGAATTGACCTGGAGCGGAACCTATAGATCCCCATTGAGACACAAATAAGCCATTACCGGTGAACCTTTCAACACGATTGTTACCAACATCGGTTACGTACACATTTTGCTTGGCCTCGTCCTCGTCAATACCTATTGGAGTGTTGAAAGTTGGGTGTGATTCTGAAGATAATACTGTGGCAGACATCGGATTTTCCTTAACAACCCTTATCGAATAAACTGCAGAACCAATGTCCGTCAATTTTTTATAATTTGAAAGATTAAATATGGTCTAGCCGGGTCTAGCCCTTAAGACAGCAACAAAATTCACTCTAGTCTTTTATAGTGTAAAATGCTATGCATAAATTTAGCTTAGCGTTAGGTGCGATTATCGCAATAACAGCCATGATGGCAATCCCGAACACAACTGCAAAAGCATATAGCTGTGGCAGTAGTTCAGCCGCAGCGCACACACCTACACCAAATTATTATTGTGCAAATGTAGAATAAATAGGATTGCTAACTCTTTGCTTCATTCATAATAGATAAAAGATATCTGAGTTGCTTCAAGTAACATTCTCTTCAAGAGATAGAACACTATTCTGTCTATAATCTTTCTAATGAATATATCAGAGTTTGAATATATCTACAATTTCTCCTACAGTCCTAGCGCTTGCTGTGAAGCATCCCAAATATAGAATACCTGAAGATAGCCCTCTGAGAAATGAACCACAATGTAACTTTAGGAATCGTAGCTATCGTCGCAGCCATGACACTGACGGCAGTAGCATTCGCTATACCACAACAGGCTTTGGCATACAGACACCACAACAATCACAACAATAGCATAAAAGTTGAACAACAGATCAATCAGCTAAATAACTGCACAGGCGTACCAGTCGATAAAATGGATAGCTTAGTAGGCGCCGGTAGCAGCAGCGGTACAGTATGCATTAACTCAGGCGACAATTCAGCCGACATACACAGATAATCTTGAATGGAAGTAAGACGTACACTCTATCTTTTTTTTGTTAGTACAACAAAGGTACGTATCCCCAAAATTCAGCGTCGTTTCAGGTAGCTCACATTCCCCATAATTTTTTCCATCCAACGAATTATTACAGTCTATTTATCCTAGGCAGGCTTGACTGATGCATGACTTCCACGCAAATGGACGTAAGTATACACGAGCATCTACCCAGGGCGTAGTTATTAAAAGACAGCATATGAATTGTTAATCCATGCATAAAGTACTAGTCACGGGCGGCGCTGGCTTCATCGGACATCATCTTTATATCTGTAATGGATTGCAAAATTACCATCGTTGATAATCTAAGCAATTCAAATCGCATTTTTTTGCATATGATTAAACGTGCAATTCAGGCTAGTAGTGTAGGCACATCTCGCTATGTTAGTTTAAATGGCGATGGAATTGTTGATGTCGCATTTTATGCAGTAGACCTAAGAAATAAAGACGCTCTCATAGACATTCTCGAAAGTGAAGAAATAGATACTTGTGTTCATTTAGCTTCAAAAATAAGTGTTCCGGAGTCAATTACAAATCCCGGGGACACGATAGATGTAAACATCAAAGGAACATTTAATGTCTTGGAAGCGTGTTCAAAGACGGAAGTGAAAAATCTGATTTTTGCGTCTTCCTCAGCTGTCTATGGTGAATCAAAAACGTTGCCTTAATCCGAAAAAGAACAATTAGATCCATTATCTCCGTACGGTGCCAGCAAGATTGCTGGAGAAGCTCTTGTATCTTATTTTAGGAATACGCGAAAAATCCAAAATGCTGTATCCATTCGAATCGTCAATGTTTTTGGGGAAGGAGGGTACGCAGGTGTAATAACAAAGTTTGCCGAACGATTATTGGCTGGTTTACCGCCAGTAATCTATGGTAATGGAAATCAGACAAGGGATTTCATTTTTGTTGATGATGTTGTTAGCGCTATAGTGTTGTCAGCTGCGGTCGCAGATAAGAAACAAGAGGAAAATCTTCATTATCCTATCCTTCTTCTTATGCGCACATTTTAAACGTGGGAACTGGAAGAGCATTAAAGATAAAAGATCTGGCTCAAATGATGATCCAAATTTTTAATTTAGATTTGGAGCCTGTTTATAGCGAGGCCAGAACGGCGATATAATAAACAGTCTAGCCGTTATGAGTAGATTAGAAACTGTTCTTGGCTTTGTGCCTTCCCGGGAAATAGTGCCTTCCTTGAAACAGATGTTCCCACTCTGAGTGAAACCACTTTTTGCATTCAACACATTGCCAGGTAGTCATTAGCCAATTAACCCTTCACAATGATTTATGTTAGTTTTCCCGTTATGTCGCCACACTTTAACTTATAGTGGTCTAAACTCTGTTTGAATTCTGGGCTTCTAGCTGCTTTCGGAAATTTACCAGCATTAAGGATAGCATTTTTGTTATCTAGACAAGCTGCTTTACCATCCTGATTGGCTTTATTGACGTTTTGTTTAGCAATTTGGATATTATTATATGACACTGCGACAGATATTATCGCAAATATTGCCACTGCCATGAATAATGCGATGACGACTTTAACTACTCTTCTCATCTTTTTGATCCTTAGTAGTGGAGACAGTAAATAGTTAGTTAGCATGGTAGTTATGGATCAGGTGGCGGTGGAGATTAGCGATGATTTCCATCAACTGAGTATTCCTAACAAGGTGATCTCACACCAATCTACGCTTATTCGTATATTTCATTCAGCAATTTCTCTTTTTGGGTACATTAAAGCAAATAAGGAAATTAAAACAACATCCAGACGTTCCTCCTTCGTATCCTTTGTCGCCCCCACTGCCAACCGACAACAAATAACAATCCTCTTGGATCGATAGTCCATGGCCTCGGCTGATGGACACTTTTATACAAATAAGGAATTAAAACGGACACGCGACGAAACAAAACGGTAAGATGTATTACTAATGAGTTAGTGGCAGCAATTGCAGCTTTGAAGAAGGATGCTGACGATTGAGTATAGGCGAGGCGTGACTTAGCAGTATTTTCGAAAAAGCAAGGACCGAATTTAAGTGAATTATCTTCTCGTTTCAGCCTAAGGACGGTACAATCTTGTAGATTTCCATCATTAATTGATAAAACATATAGAAAGCCATCTGTTGGTCCAGTCTTGATATCGGTAATTCCACCAAAGCCAGTACCAAATGTTACTGCAGACAGTTGATTACTATTGTCTACTACCAAACCAGACAGTCCAGTCTGTTGTTAACTGAGATTAAGTTTGATTCCTGTTCTTGTACTGTTGACTTCAAAATAATATAAATTACGATTATTATAATCTCCAACAAAATATTGTTTTTGTATCTCTCTCCCAGCACTGATGATTTCATAAATTCTATATCTGTAATTGCGACAGGATTTTTCCAGCTAAATATAGGATCTGCATAATGAGCGCCAGGCAATTTAACTAATTGATCTGCATTTCTTGATAGAGGATCCATAACTTGGATCCGTCCGCTATTAAAGCCTGGTTTTACCACGTTAATTTCATCAAATACAGCAGGTCCGTTTTCTGTTTGCCATAAATTACCAGTTATAGGATCAAATGTAATTCCAAAGCTATTTCTTACACCGTACGCATACTATTTGTGCATTGCAGTATTAGCATCATTTATGAAAGGATTGTCCTTGGCTGGTGAGCCATCATTGAGGTTCACTCGAAGTATAACTGAAGTATCATCGGGATCAGGTCTATCTTTAATATTCTGAAGCTTACCTCTATGGTTAAGATCGCCTATTACCTCATAAAGATAATGGTCTGGACCAATAACAAGTTTCCCTCCGTTATGATTGGGACCTGGAAGTGCTGGAAGGTCCAATATCAAAGTAGGATTGGTAGATTTTGGTTTTTCCCATTCCATTCATATCTATAAACTCTATTTCTTAGATCTCCACTTTTGGATTCAGTATAATACAGAAACGCAAACTTATTGTTATTAGCTGCAGCAGTACCTGTCTTGGTATTATTCAGAATTGCAATTCCAAGCAAACCTCGCTAACTTTCTGTACCAACAGATACTTGCAAAACTGGCTTACCTTGTAGTACTCCATTTTATACGTGACGTATTTGGCCACTTTTCTCTAAGACCAACATATTAGTATTATTAATAACTGCCATACTGGTAGGAGAAGATAACCCAGTAACTACGGTCTCAACCTTCAGATTTGGATCTTTTGTTATTAAAGGAGCTGCTGTAGCAGTAGAAGAATTATGAATTAAATACATAATAGGAATTACAACAGCCAATGCAATAACTACAATCACTATGATTCTTTTCTTAAGTGATTTTATTTGGTTAATCATTTATTTAGTAGTTTACTAAAATAATATAAACTCAATTAACTCAAGGAATGATACAGAATTTCTTGAGAATATCACCAAATGACATATGGACAATTTGAGCAGTTTCACGAATGGTTTTTCCCTGGTGGCATTGACGACAGTATCATCGTTCGAGTCAACATCAAATAACTTCGATTATGTTGCCGTGAGTGACTTCCACTTATCGCGCTAGTTTATTCCTACTTTCTCAGTTTTGTCTGCTGGAGCATATCATGAACTGACGAATACTTTGATTTGCTCGGTTTAAGGATTACTGAATGAATTGTCTTGGGAACCATAATTATTAATAGTGTTAACACCATTATTATTATGCACTTGGATCTCTTATTGATCTGGTTAACGGTATTTTAACGAAAAGCATTCGTGAACAATATGTCTGCGAGATGGAATTATGGGAAATTAAATGGTCTTGGAGGGAAAGATTTCCAATTACTTGGCCGACTACTAAATGCATTATATGTCAATACAATAGAGCTTGCACAAAAAGAACAGGACAATTTTCGGCTTGCGATAAAAGAAAAGGAAAATAAATGCAGCCGCGATAACCTATTATGCTATTTAGCATTAAGGAAACATGATTTGTCAGATTTACAATTAAGACTAGCTGAACAAGGTCTTTCTTCCCTGGGAATGCTTGAGGGTGATGTATTAGTTAGTATTGAACAAGTCCTCAAACATTTTGGAATCCGTCCTAGTAATACTAGTAGCTTATGTAAGATTAATGCTAAAAGTGCTAGTTTGTTGTTGGGAAAACGAAGTAAATTGATATTTGGCTCCCCGAGCAAAGGAAGAAGAACCTATATCATGGTAACACTTGACTCTACTGATATTTACCAACATGAATTGATTGAGCAGTTACTTGAGAATGGTATGGATTTGGTTCGTATCAATTGCGCACATAATACAGATAAAGAATGGAATTTGATAATTAAAACTATACGCGAAGCAGAAGAACGATTAGTTCAGCGTCAGAAAGGGACAAGGAGCAGATGTATGATCTTAATGGATCTTGGAGGTCCCAAGATTAGGACTGGTCCTATGGAGCTCAAAGTGCGTCCACTAAAAATTTCTGTTCCAAAAGATAAGTATGGTCGTGCTGTGCGTTTTGTTGAAGGATTCTTAGATTCTGAAGCAAGCTACACAGAACTAGTCGACCAAGTAACAGGCCTAAGCCCATCGACTTTTGTTATAGCAATATCAACAGGTGACGGTCGTGGATTAGGTAGTTTACAGAAAGACCAAAAGATAACTTTCAAGGACGCACATGATGAACATCAACGTGCAATCACCGTACTCGAACGAACAAGTCCTACCCGGGTGCGAATAGGACTGGAACAAACTGCATATCTAAAAGAGGGTATAAAATTAGAATGTCAAACAAATAGTAGTAATAATAAAAAGTATTCATTTACAGTCAGAGCAATTAAACCGCAGCCAATAGAGTTAAAAGTAGAAGCTGGTAATGTATTGCGGCTTTATAGAGATGCAAGGCTGGGTCATTCTGGTGCTGGATCTGGATCTGATAGCAAGACTGCAGCTATTAGTTGTACATATCCACAAGTTCTCGAACAAGTCAAAATTAGACATAGAATATTCATAGACGACGGAAAAATCGAAGCACTTGTACGTTCATCAAATGAACAATATCTCGGATTAGAGATCATTTCGCCTAAAGGAATGATAGCCAAGATAAAATCCAATAAGGGTATAAACTTTCCCGATTCCACTCTAAAAATGCCCGCCCTGACACCTGACGACATCCGGAATCTGGGTTTTGTTGTTGAACACGCAGATCTGGTAGGATTAAGTTTCGTTCATAGACCAGAGGATCTTTACGATTTACACGAAATATTGTCTAAACTAGGTCATCAGAATTTGGGTATAGTTGCAAAGATAGAAACAGCGGATTCAATTCACAATCTGACTCAGATACTTATTGCAGGACTTGAATTACCAAAATTTGCAGTATTGATCGCAAGGGGTGATTTAGCTGTTGAGGTAGGATTTGAGAATTTGGCGTTCGTTCAAGAAGATATACTCTGTTTATGTGAAGCTGCACATATCCCTGTCATACTGGCCACACAAATTCTTGAAAGCTTGGCTGAAAGTGGTCTTCGAAGTCGCGCAGAAATGACAGATGCAACTATGGGACAACGTGCTGAATGCGTAATGTTAAACAATGGCATCCATATACTTGAAGCAGTTAGAACGTTAGCAATATTATTAAACACTGAAGAACGACATCAAGTAAAGAAGCACCAACTATTTAGTGAATTTACAGTTCAGCATGCTGTGTTTGAGGAGAAGAATTGACAATTAAAATGAAATTCAGACATGATCGGAATTGATTTGAAAGAACTCCACGACTTTCAGATGTTAGATATAGTCTAGAAGTCTGCATCGTCCATCCATCCATGGATTACTTCATTCTTCTTACTGATCCCGTTAGATCTAAGTTCTTTACTCTGTCTGGTCTTCTAAAATCTTACTGATAGATATCTATTCATACTCATTCTACAAGCAGTTTATGTGATATGTCTTTTACTACTATTGATTTTACGTTTACAAATTCTCGTGTACCGTAGTATGATAATTCTCTACCTATTCCAGATGATTTTATACCCCCAAAAGGCAATCTGGGATCTGATCTTACCATCTCATTTACTCTGACCACTCCACATCGAATGTCTCGTGCAAGTCTTACGCCTTTCTCAAAGTTACTCGTCCATAAACTCGCACCCAATCCAAATTCTGAATTGTTTGCCTCCCATATAGCATCGGCCTCGTTATCCACTACGATAATGGGTGCCACAGGTCCAAATACCTCTTCACTCAAAATAACCATTTGATGATTTACGTTAGTTATGATCGTTGGCAGGTAAAAGTAGCCGTCACCTGCAATAATCCTGCCTCCTGTCAATATTTTAGCACCTTTCAACTTCGCATCTTCTACTTGATTTGTTAGAGATTGTCGTTGGCTTTCTCTAACTAATGGACCAATTGTAGTTTTGTAATTCATGGGGTCTCCAACGACTTCTGCCTCTACATTTTGTGTAAATAGTTTTGAAAATTTCTCCGCCACTTCCTTTACAACGATGAATCGCTTTGCTGCAATACAGCTTTGGCCAGTGTTAAGTAATCTGGATTGGGCTGCCAGGTGTGCTGTTTGGTTTATGTCAGCGTCTTGCAGCACTACGAAAGGATCACTCCCTCCTAATTCTAAAACACACTTTTTCAATCCTCTTGCAGCAAGCTCCGCAACCCTTTTTCCAGTATTAACACTCCCTGTAACTGAAACTGCATCAATCTTATCTGATTGTACTAGTGCCTCTCCAGCCTTGTAGTCACCTATAATACACTGAAAGACATTCTCTGGAAATCCACTTTCTCTAAAAGCTTCTTGAATTTGCAAAGCAGAGCCTGTACATACACTTGAGTGCTTGAGCACAGCTACATTGCCAGCAATTAGAGTCGGGATAGCATAACGCATGACTTGCCAAAATGGAAAATTCCACGGCATAATACCTGCAACTACTCCTAGAGGCTCAAATGAAATGAAGCTCTTGCGAAATTCAGTCGGAACTATTTCGTCACGCAAGAATACTTCCGCATTTTCAGAATAATATTCACATACCAAAGCACATTTCTCTACTTCTGCAATTGCCTGAGTTATGGGTTTCCCCATTTCTTCTGTAACGATTTTGGCATATCTGTCCTTATTCTTAGTGAGTACTTTGGCCAAGTCTCGAATGTAATCGCAGCGCTCCAAAATTTCCTTCTTCTTCCATCTCTCAAAAGCAATTTGTGCATTTTTTGCTATATGTTCAATCTGTTCTATTGACATGATATCATAGGACGAAAGAACCTTTCCAGATGCAGGATTAACTGTTTGGATTTTACCATTATTAGACATGCTCATGTATCACTAGCAATAATACGCATTTGCGCTTAATAAAGTCAATAGTCTAGTTGGGGATAAATTATTTCTGATACTTATTCAAACTTATTCAACAAGTAAGGTTTTCAAAGTTAACGTTGCCCTTTTTTTGTTCTACTCCTAGTCTGCAGGTGATTGCGGCAAGGAAAATAAAATAAAATCATGGATTAAACGATACAATCGAGCTCTGGAAGTGAAACCCGCAAATTCATTACATATCGTAACCACCAGATCCTCTGAATTTCAATTATTTTCTTTCTTGATGTTAATCCAGAAATGATAAGTACGCTATTTTCGGGTACTCCAAAGAAATCAGATGTTTTCATTATCAGCTCCTTGTTTGCTTTTCCAAGTTTTGGTTCAGATTTTATAGCTATTATTATTTCATCCCCATTTACTCGAATTTTTCCAGATGAATTGAATTTGACTTCGATGAAATACCTCACTTGTTTAACTCAATGCATAGTAATTCATATTTTTATTTATCTGTTAGGGCTTCTAAAACAGACGATCCTGTGAGCGTTTAGAGACTTTCATTTTGAATTGGAACCCACCCTGTGAATACTACTCTATTAGGGTGATTGAATTTCATGAATGCTCAGGTCTTTCAAATTCCAAACCATATCTTCAGATTACTGTGTTTCCTGGATTGGTTATTATATAATATCCTGTCCTGCCGTATTTTGTAACGTGTAGTTTGATAGTTACTGTGGATGCATACCGTTTGCAGGTATCAACAAAATCAGACCAAAGAGACCATGTTATTTCTTATGATGTGTTTCACTTACTGAAATTCGGGCATGGACCCTGTTAAAATTAGGTCCAAACATACTGTCGTTGTACTCTCAGAAAAAAAGAGGGGAAATTGTCTTGCTCATTCAAGATTATTTGTGTATGTCGACTGAATTGTCGCCCTGGTTAAGGCATACCGTGCCGCTAACGCTACTGCTATCGCTAGGACTCATACTGAGGGTACTGGCGCCAAGAGTGGGCCCGGTGCGTTGGTCGACTGGTACGCCATTACAGCTATTTTGCTGATTAACCTGTTGATCAACTTTTATGCTGTTTTTGTGATTGTTATGATTGTTGTGGTGTCTGTATGCCAAAGCTTGTTGTGGTATAGCGAATGCTACTGCTGTCAGTGTCATAGCTGCGACGACAGCTACGATTGCTAAAGTTACATTGTGGTTCATTTCTCAGAGGGCTATCTTCAGGTATTCTATATTTGGGATGCTTCACAGCAACTGCTAGAAATAGAGAAGAATTTGTCGATATATTCAAACCCTGATACATTCGATTAGAAGGATTATAGTCATAATCTTGCTTTATCTATTGAAGAGAATAATACTATTTGCATGGTTAATATCTTTCATCGATTATGAATAACGATCAATCCAATTTATTCGAGTAATTTATAATAATCATTTGTAGTTTAGCTTAAAGAAGACAGAGAATAGTTGTTAAAGTATTGTGTGGCTCATCTATTCTTCTTATTCCAAATCTCTCTATCAAGGGAACCGTCTACACTCTTTTAGACTTGAACAATAATGACGTGCAGAAAATTAGTTGATACGCTATTAGAATAAGTTTCTATTATTATTTCTGATGAAATTAGATCCATACCTCAGTTGTATTGACAAAAAAAATGGAGAGTATGTGTCTTACTTTCATTCAAGATTATTTGTGGATGACCAAAGTTCTGACAATCTGTGGATGGCTGGCTGGAGCCAGAAAATATCGGATGGCGGCCTTGGCGGCATCTGCTGATTGACAGTCATTAGCTACTGCTCGAACCTCGAAGCTGATCAGATACTACTGCAATATCCCAAATATGTTTTTTATTATTTTTCATGTTGTTGATAGTGGAGGAATTTGGTGTTGATGCTGATAACAATATTCCATCCTCTACGAGTTCATTTACAATCATAGCTGCCATGGGTAAAGCTCCAGTCGCGCCTGGAGAATTATAATTAAGCACGTGTAAAGCATTTTCATTTTTAATAATCAGGGTGTCTTCAACGAATTTTCCGTTGCTATCTATCAAAGAGGATCTTATGCCTGCAGTCCCTCTTTGTGTAAAAGACGACGGTCTAAGCTGGGGTAGGAATTCTCTTGCCCTATTTATCATGGCAGTTTTAGAAAGTGAGCTTTTTAATTCACTACTTGCCAGCAATAGAAATTGTCTACTGAGGAATATTTTCCTGGCCCCAGTTCTGGATGATTCAAAAATCTTTGGTATCAAATATTTGATGTTAGTGCTCCAATTATACGCATAAGGTGAAAAGACAGGGACAGCATTAGGGCCTACTTCCTGTCTGCCGTCAATGCGCACTATCCAATGAGGATCCAAAAAAGGATATTCTGGATACTTTGGAACTGTGTAGATACTTACTTTCGTCAGATTATGATATTCCGAAGGCGCCTGCCAATATTCCCCTCTGAAATGAAGATCGGTATATTCGCAGGCTACTCCCATACCGTGTGCTATGTCAACTGCATTTCCGCCAGCTGTGTTGATGAGATATTTGGTTACAAACTTCTCTCCATTGTTTGTGTAAACTGATATATGACTATCATCGTTATACTTGTCGCGATTTCTTCGTACTATGCTAACAACCTTACTCCCTGTAACTAGCTTGCAGCCAAAGCGCCTTGCATCTTCCATGAGCTCCCTAGTTACCGCCCCATAATCGACAGAACCATCCTTAGAGCAATAAATTCCTCCTAAACATTTTACGTTAGGTTCGAAATCATGTACCTCGTCCTTTTCTAAGAACTGAATTTCATTTTTTTGTAAACCATTCGAATAACCCCACTCTAGGTATTTGTGGAGCCTATCTATTCCTTTATCGTAGGTTGCGACCTCAAGGACTCCGTCCTGTTTAAAAGGTAACGACTTCAAACTGCAATATTCTTTTAACATGTTAAAGCCAAGAAATGCGGCTTTTGCAAAGAGCTTTTTCTTGACTGGGTCGTATAGAAATGGCGCATGGACTTTTCCAGTATTTCTGGAACTGGAATGCAGAGATATGTCCTCTTCCTGTTCAATCAGAAGTATATTATTAGAGCTTTGCGCAGCTGAGGAGCATAAGAAATATGCGATGGAGGTGCCTAAAATACCACCTCCAATAATTGCAACATCAAATCGATCTTCTGAATTCAATGAGCATATTCAACAAATAATTCTTGTAGTTATGTCATATTATTAGTTTCTTTGCGTCTAATCACATCAGGTCAACTGAAGCCAAACTAATATGTATATATCATTTTTTCTTGGACTTTCGGCGGCGAATATATAAATCAAATCTCTATAACTGATAACATAAATTCTTCGCTATTCGATAAAATCATGCTAAGGAACCTATCGCCCAAAATTACAATGTAAAATCGCAGAATAGAAATGGCGATTATGAAATTCATTCTCCCGAATTAGGCGGGGTTTGCTCATGCCCAGACCATATTTCTCCGTTTGATTCAGTAATTTTTACTGTAGAACCTTATGGTAATACGGAATTAGTAACTCTATGTGAGCTTACTTATTCTACATACATACCGCTTCTTCCACTGTTAGCTATGGTCACAGCAATCATTTTATTTCTAACATATCACTCCCACAAAGCGATAGACGAATTAGAGAGGCAACAATTTTTTAGCGAAAAGCGTAGGGACTATATAGCTTCATAACCGTCTGCTGAACCGTCCTGTCTTCAAACCATTATTAGAGTATAACAACTCGGTTCTAGATAGTATCTTTGGTCACTATGTCTATCTAATTGGAATTCTTTTGAGCTGCGTTACGACATACTCGAAATAGAGTCGGCTAAAACATGTTGAAGAACATATTCCTACACTTCCGGACGACATACATGGAATACAAAATGCAGCACGAAATCTGAATGAAAAAATGCCGAAAGGAAGAACCAAATAAAATTAAAAACTGAAAAATCTCTCAGGAATTTTAAATTTGTTCGTGATAACGACAGGCGTATATATTAAGTAATTTAGAAAATTATTGGTTCGAAAAATACTCTATCCTTGCAGAAATCGACGTATATGGTACAATGATGCGATTTCTGGATCGCAACCACTTGAATTTAAGGATGAAGAATGCTTCTTGGTAGTCGGTGCGACAGCTCTAGCACACGCTCCAGTACAGAGGGAGAAATTTTCGTCTACTGTAATGGGTCTCGCTAAGGATTATGAAATTTGGATGTGGAAGCAGGGAGGAAATAGGGCGCAGAGCAAATACACTTGTAAGACAATTATTCGGGCTGGTAAACGAAATCAACCACAACAAATACCCATAACGCTAGAGTGTTGTCCAAGTCAACAAGCGATAATGTCAAAGCAATCTAGGATAATTTATTACGCTTTGATTAACATTTCTTTTGCACCAAAATGTAATCCGCCCTTACTTCCTGACGTGCTTGTGCAACTAACAGTACTTAATCATGGGGGTCAGAAAAAGCGAAAGCTCTGCTGAAATGTGAAGATCCTTGTCCTGCGCGACTATTCAAAGAGGTGAACAGCTGCCATTCTGTGAAGATGCACCGATTCCGTTGCTGTGGGAGCCGGTTTCATCGCTAGCCTGGCTTTGAGCGTTACAATTGCGACTCAAGACCAGAATTTCATTCAAAACCCAATTCAATGTCTCAATCTCTGTCCAGAGACTATCTGTGTATGCTCTGTTGTGAGTCTTGTGCATCTTGTGTCTTATTTGTTCGATTCTGTCTTTAATTGTCTGTTCCAATTTGAACAATTCGTCCATATGGATGGATAAATGGTTCGACTGTCGATATATCAATTGGAGCACTTAACTGAGACGGGGTCTACTCCCCCACAAATTGGAAAGATTCTAAAATTATCACAAATAAAATTTGTTTCGATATAGAATCGTTATGGCGTATAAAATCCACCATAGGCGACAATAAGATTGCAGAATTATCCGCCGCTATAAATTCACCAACGAAGACGATGAAATCAAAGGACAAAGCCTTCGAAGAAGACGCAGACAGAATAGAACATAAATCTAAACCGCTTTTTTCTTCATTATCCTAAAGTGTTTTCATTTTATTTAAGCCAATGTAAATAAAAATTATGGAGAGTGCGAGCTGGCACTACAGCTTCCAACACCGCTATTCTGGCCATTGTCTCTTTCAAAGCCTGCGTGACTTACTGACGCGCTAGAACAAGAACTAGCACCTGGACCATGAAAAGCGTTATTACTAAGAATACTTGGCGATCCCTGTCCTGCATGACCAGCCACTGAGCTCGAACAGCTTCCACTTGAGGAGACAGGGTGTGACACAGTGATGGGGCCGTTTTTGTCGTTCGTTTGGCTCGAAACAACACGGTTACTTGCTTCACTGCACGTGGCGACAAAGGCACCACAAGGATCGCTGTTAGAGCGATTATGCCACTCATCAACAAAATCTTGTTCATATGCGCTCAAATACTAAGCATAAAAAGCCACTGATAACTCTTCCCACTTACTCGGCTGTCCATAATATCAGTTTTTCAGAACACAGGCATCAACCCTAGATAGCCAATCGTACTTACAGAAATGCACGGATAGCCAATCATTCAGTAATTTCTTTAGCAACAAAGAAATCTAGAGTGCTCTGAAATCTTAGTGGGTCCTGATTGTACATTGAAAATAACAGCAAATTAAAGCCAAATGGTAGATGGCTTAGAGAGAACGTCCGAAGATGTGAAGATACGAGCTGAACCATATTATAAACAAACCAGCTTCTATCTCTATCTATGCTTTATCTACCCCTAATCAACACTTAATAATGAAATATAAGGATTGTTATCCGTCTACTTTATGGACATTAATTCTAAACATTCCATTGATTTATACAGGCCTCTCTTCGCTAAATGTATTATTAACATTTTTGTCATGTAAAGAAGTGTACTCGATCTTTCTAATTAATATATCAGTGTTCAAAAATATATCAATTATTTCTCCTATATTTCTAGCACTTGATGTGAAGCATCTCAGATATAGTATAGAATATTATCCAGACTGAGAATAAATGAACCACAAGGCATTAGCAATCGCACCAATCGTAGCAGTAGCAGCACTAGCATTGACGGCGGTCGGATTTGCGATAACACAACAGGCTTTCGCATCATATGGACACAACCACAACCACCACAACCACCACAACCACAACCATAACAACAACCGTAACAGCAACAGCGTAGATGTTTCTCAGTCGATCAATCAGCTGAATAATTGTACATCAAGCGCAATATGTGACAACACAGCCAACAACTCAGCTGATATACACCGCTGATCAAAAGAAAATTAAGACACACGTCCTTTCATTTTTTTTCTGAATACAATCACAGCGACTTTTTAGAGTCTACGTAGGATTGCAATGTATCCAATCACTAATAACATTTGGTATGCTATACCACAATTTGGCTAGACAATATACACATTTTTACCAGCTGTGGTGATCGGTCATAGGAACGAATAGATTCATTCCAGCCTCTTGGCAGCAAGCTGACAGTGGTGAAATCGGAGTAACGATGTTAAATAACAGTGTTAAATTGGGATGTGGGAGCTGAGTGATCGCATTCTTTCGCATGTGCGGCTTTAGTAGCCGATGGCTCAACTCAATGACTCAGATAAAGGGAAACTACATTCTTCACACAAATAGCAGAGCCTATCAAATTGAGAGGATAGCATCATCATATCATGGCAGCGAGGACACTCTATTTCGTGCTCTACCTGAAGAATATTATCCTCACTTGACTGCATGGGGGTTTCAGCAGAATTTTCAACTCCAATCTGTAATTTACTTCTGTCTAAGGACATTTGTGATTCTGTTATAGTCCTTTCTATTATAAAGTGAATGACCAAGTCGGGAGAGGGAGAGTTAGAGCTGCGAATTATTAATTTCTGATTGTACTGACATCTTACTACGGACTAGATATCAAAAATATCCAAAAGAGAGTCATTGTAAGTATGCCATTCACAATCTATCAATTACCAAATCTAATCTTTAATGGATTATCGCATGTCATGTGGGAATTTGATACCAAAAAATTATTCCAGATAAGGACATCGACAGATACTACCGATATTACCGAATGATGCTGAATATGGCGGTCTTGCGATTGGCAAAATTGTAAATCAGTATAAAGTCATGGGTACACAATAACATGATTGAATCCTTAGCTCTCGGTCAATCATAATATATCTCATCACGACATTATTGCTCATCGGCATAACCGCTTACAAATGTTCTTAGTAGACATTCCAGATACTATATCGCTCTATAAAAAAATGTGGGGATTGTATCAAGGAAGAATTGATTCTTGTGGTGTCGGGTTCCCTAACGATGGCGGTCGTGCCTGTAGCACTAGATTCAAATTCATTATTTGGCCATGTCTGTTCACAGTTAGCACTACATTATCCCCAATTGATTTATGCAAGTCGATGTAATTTATGAGATCATCTATACTTCTCAAAGGATGTCCATCAGCTCCTGTTATAATGTCACCGATATGTTGAGTAGTCGATGAGTCATTTGGAGTTACTCCGTGTAGGCCTGCTTTTTCTGCAGGACTACCTGGTTGAACTGAACCAACAACGACGCCTTTATAGTTCCTTGGTAAACCTGCACTCTGCGCTAAATCTGGAGTAATCTTGCCACCAGATATTCCAAGCCATGGATGATTGAAAGTTCCAGTTTTAGTCATTGTTGCAAGTTCTCTAATAACTGCATTTGATGGAACTGCAAATCCTATTCCAGAGAATCCACCAGTAGCAGAATTAATTGCTGTATTGATTCCTATAACTTGACCTTGTGTATTCAATAACGGTCCACCAGAATTACCTGGGTTAATTGGTGCATCTGTTTGAATTCCTCCTGGTATTGAAAATCTTGTATCTGGATTAGGGATTAGACGTTCCAATTGGCTCACAATGCCAGTTGTCATTGTATCACTAAGTCCAAACGGATTACCGATTGCTATTACTTGCTGTCCTACTTGGAGAGAAGAGGAATTTGCAATTGTAAGAGGAACAAGGTTTTCAGATGAGAAATTATCAGTAATTTGTAATACTGCAATATCGCCTGAGGTATCTTCTCCTATGACTTTCGCTGTATATGTATTTCCGTCAATAAATGTTATATCGGCTGTACTAGCTCCATCAATTACATGGCTGTTGGTTATTATGTGTCCTTGCTTATCGTATACGAATCCAGAACCTAATCTTGTAGATTGACCTGTTGATGGATTACCATTTATTATAATTTGTAAATTAGGGTTTGGAGTTCTAGCAGTGATTTGAACAACAGAATTCTCTACTTGCTTAAAGACAGCAGTAAGGTTTGTAGTTTGAGCAGTAGGGTCGTTGGTAGTGGATGGTAGAGCTATATTCTTGAACGAAGTGTCAATTATCCCAGAAGACGATTGTTGATTGGTAGGTGCTGATGGCTGATTTGGATCATTGCCAGTTATCATTTTTCCATCATTTTGTATGTGTGTTACAGTAGCAGCGAGGTTTGCTAAGCTCACTCCCAATGCCCTGGTATTGTCAAAAACCGACCCTTGCAGTACTATTGCAATTGCAAGTGAAAGTGCGGTTACAAGCATAACTATTTCTTTTCTTTTGCTCATTGCTAGATATGTAGTGAAAAAAGAGTATATATATGTTGCCAAATATGTCAAGTTTACACTATGTTCTTGCCCTTTCATACATCGTTCGTAGGAAGATGCTCAAAGTACAAGTAGCAGCCGCCACGATCAGTGCAATGATCAGTTGAAGCTGACAATAATCCATGAATGATGTTTTTCTTTGGCTTTCTTGCTAAATCGCCCCCACAGACATATGATCTATCTTGGAAGAAACTGGTATAAATTCGCTTAAATTCTCGTAAATCCTTATGAATTGCCATCCTTTAGTTGTTGTTTTTAAAGTCTTTTCTTTGTGGAATTCAAGAAGACCAATTTCAAGCATATCTATTATTACCTCTTTTGCTTGTTCTGGGTTTAAGGAAGCTTTCTTAGTTACTTCGGCTATAGTCGATCCCATATTTCTTCGACCAGCCGCCTTCAGAATATCCGAAAATATATCGTATTTATCACGAGTTCTCATTTTGGCGTTCTATTGTTTTCTGTTTCTATTTCTTTTTGTGGTCTCATACGGGCTCATCTTTTTTAGTGTAAACTATCAGAGCAGTGGTCCGCCTGAATGCGTTGACACGGGTTCAGACGCCCATTATAACATCTAATATGGATAGAATGATATATTTATGTAGCGAGACAAAATACAGAAAGTTTATTCTGTCTCGAGAAGCATTGTTATTATTCTGTTAACCTACAGTTGCATCCAAGCTTATTATATTTCGCTAAACCTTCCTTGCTACAAGCGCAGAACGGGGGAGTGGGGAAGGTATGGATCTATCCTGGCGTTTTTTTAAGGAGTTGAAGATGTGACTCAAAGTGCACCGAGGGTTGTCACAAAGAGAATGAACAAGAGTCAAGCATCAGCTTCGATGTCTAGGATTTTTGAATCGATTAGTGGGTCTCTCCTGGTAGTACAGGATGGGCGAATGTCTGGGAACATCTCTGCTTGTATACTATATTATGAAATAACTGTCATTGTAATTGGTTTACATTTTCAAGAATTTTATCAATATCTTGTTTTTCTTTTAGAATGTTTTTCCATGAGTCTCCAGTTTTTTTGATAGCCACAGGTACGTTTAGTATGTTAAAATCTGTTGCCATAACAGAAGATAGCTCTTCCCATCGTACAGGAATAGATACTGTAGCTGAATGAGTTGGTCTCGCCGAAAAAATTGATGCAATAGTTTTTCCTTTAGCATTCTGGTTGTAATCAAAGAAAACCTTTCCTTTTCGTCTCGCGGTATTCCATTCCATAGTAATTTTTTCTGTATATCTTCTAACCAAAATCTTCCCTATAACTTCAGCAAATTTTCTGGTTTGATCATATGTATATGAAGGTAGTATTGGAACAAAAATATGTAAACCGGTTTTTCCTGACGTTTTTACGTACGATTCTATGTTTAGTGTGGCAAGTAAGTCCTTTAGGTAATAAGCTACTTCAACAACTGCTTTGAACCCTTTGGTATTATATTCTGGCTCCTCACCAGCAGCTTCGTGTCCAGAATATATGTATGGATCCAAATCAAAGACTATGAAATCAGGGTAATTCAATCCACGCTTGTCTTCCTCTATTTCTGCCCCTTTGCACGAATCGAAATTTTTAACTCTGCTGAACCATGGATGCATTTCAATACATCCCAAATTTGCGAGCCATAGAAGCGTATCTTTATTGTTGCATACTATGTAGTTGGTTATTCTTCCACGACTCTCGGAATAAACTTTTACGATTTCAACATACTCTGGTCTTTGTTTATCCCAATTTTTATGGTAAAAGTGCTTTCCTAATGCTCCATCAGGATATCGACTTAGAGAAATAGGTCTATCTTTAAGATGTGGGAGTATATACCCACTCATTGTGTCGTAGTAATCAATCAAGTCTCTTTTGGTTAATGCTCGGTGGTCTTTTGTCTTGTTCCAGAAAATTTTGTCAAGATTAGAAAATGATTGCACATTACTAGGTTGCCAATTAATTGATTTTCTCATGTGAGAAGTATGATAGCTAGTAGCGTCAACATGTCTAACAACTTCTGCGAGGGGTTCTTCCATCTCAATCCTACATTCACTAGCTGATTTATCTTCTCTAAATTTTAAGAATATGGGTGCCCTCATAATCATATCCTTTGTCCAGCCCTGGAACTTTACCTCTACCACGAGTTCCGGCCTTATCCAAACCGGCTCTCTATTTGTATATGGCACGTATTTTATAGGACACGTGTCTACCTTCATTTTTTCCAACATTTTATACGCCGTATTAAGTAAACTAAAATCAAATCCGCTACCAACATGACCAACAAATACTACCTCTCCTGCCTTATCATACATTGCCAAAAGAAGTGAGCCGAAATAACCAGTTCTGTTTCCTTCCCCTTTAGTATATCCTATTACCACGCAATCTTGAGTTTTTATGATCTTGATCTTTAGCCAACCAGTAGATCTTGTCCCCTGCGTATACATACTGGATTTCTTCTTTGCCATGATTCCTTCTAGTTTCATAGTTTTGATGTTTTTATATACCTCGAGTCCCTTCTCTTCAACAAAATCTGATATTTTGATTTTGTCGTTTGGTCTAATCGCTTCAGATAAGGTTTGTCTTCTATCTACAAACGGTAAGCTCTGTAGATTCTTTCCATCAAGATACAGGATATCAAACAGATAGTACGTGGTTGGTATCTGTTTGGCCAGCGTCGAAATCTCCTTAGGAGAGTCGACATTCATTCTTATTTGATGGTTTTGAAAATTAGGATAGCCTTTCTCGTCCAACACAACTATTTCACCATCAAGAATCACTGATTCTTTGCAGTTTATTGCAGCCTCTAGAGGTGATAACAATTCCGGGTATCTGTGAGTAATAGATTTATCATTTCTGGACTTTAGTTCGAAAATCTGTCTTGTCTTGCTAAGAAAAACCAGAGCACGCACTCCATCCCATTTTATTTCGAAGACCCAATCTTTGCTATCAAAAGGCTTATTTACTAATGTGGCCAGCATTGGCTTAACAGTAGTTGGAAACTGACAATTAGATGTGATGTCAGGCTCGAGTTCTATTTCTCCTCTCTCTTTGTCGTTTGCGTCTGTTTGCTCTTTGATGCTCCTTGTCCTCCTTTTTTGTTCTACTTGGTTACGATTGGTTCTTTCTAATAGTTTGGCTTCCAAATCTTCAATTGTTTTTTTAGTTAATACTGATTCCGGTCTTGTACTAGTCAGGTCTAGCTCTGGCGAAGCATATTCATCATTTTCTTTTATCAAAAGCCATTGATTATCTTCTTCTTCCTTTGATTCTTTTCTTCTTTTAAACTTGACTAGAGCAAATCTTCCTTTTAATTTTTGGCCAAATAAGACAAAGGATATCTTTCCGGTTTGTAGCTGCTCCGAAAGTTCTCGCTGTGTTATATAAGTCCCTGTATCCCACACAATTACAGTACCTGCTCCATAATTACCTTCAGGAATCACACCTTCAAATAGTAAATAATCTAAGGGGTGATCTTCAGTCATAATTGCTAATCTCTTTGTTTTTGGATCAAATGAGATACCTTTCGGTACAGCCCATGATTTTAGTGTGCCATCTTTTGCTTCCAATCTAAAGTCATAATGTAATCTAGTTGCTTGATGTTTTTGTACCACAAATCTCAAATTATCGGATTTGCTTCTCTGTTTACTTCTTGTCTTTTTTTGCTCCTGTCTGTTTGCTCCTGTTGGCTCTGGGGTATCGTCAAATTTTCTTTTTTTATGGTATTCTTGCAATGAGGACATTACATTACTTCTCCGTTAGGGTTCATTTTAGACAATTGCTGTGTTATGTCAGGAACTTTAATAGTCAAAAGACTCGGCATTGCGAGACTGGTTCAGTATCGTTAACGTCGGATAATTCATTTTCGTGAGCTGCTTACTATCGTTGGACAAAATGTTTATTTCGTTGATCAAGTAATGAATCCTGTCCTTTTTAGGTATTCATCCCTGCGTAATGGAATATTATACTTTCTCGTACCCGTGAATGTATCTCATCGACCTCAGAGCAAATCATATAGTTCTTGGTTCAGTCTGTTCATTCGTCTTGCTTTGCGCCATTCTTTGGACAAAGGGAAACCATACATCTTTTGTATCAGCTTGCCTGGATTCATTGCTAAATTTTCTATCCAACCAGCATGTACCATCCTCTTCTCGTTATAGTCGTTTGTCGATTTGCACTTCAGATTAGATGCGTACATCCTGTCGTTGTACTCAGAAAAAAATAGGGAAGATTTGATTCATGATTACTTGTGTATGTCGGCACTATTGTCGCCAAAGTTAAGGCAGACTGTACTACTACTGCTAGCGCTACCAATTTTATTCATAGTATCGACTGGTACGCCGGTACAGCTATTTTGCTGATTAACCCGTCGGTCAACTTTTATGCTTTTTTTGTGATTGTTGTGATTGTTGTGATACTTTAAGTAAAGATTCTGCTTATCAGTCATAAATAAATCATAGATTTGACAATGATTTTCATATCCAATATATATAGGCTATTCGAAGTGTCAATGAAAAAGAAAGCGGGCCTTCTACGTCTGAGTTATTAGATAGGGTTTCAACTATTTTTATTGACATAGTTAATGGGAGCGATTTCTTCCATTTTATTTTGCAACTCCAATAATCGTATGCCTTTTTCTGATATTCTGTAACGCCGCATTCCTACTTCGTAGTCTATCAGGTCATTTTTCTGCAAGTGTGCCAAGTATTCTTTGAGCTGATTATAAGCTAGATATGATTTGTACATTAATCTGGTCCTACTTGCTCCTTCGGAAGCATTTGCCGCCTCTAGGATCGATCTGACTATTTCGCTTCTACTTCTGTATTTCATATTGTATGAAATGAAATTAGAATCAAGTATTTACGTGAGACCTAACTTATGTCGATTTCTATCACAAGATACCATGTAGTTGTTTTATCAATCGTAATTATTTCGCTGTATACTACATCTGTTTTTTTTAATGTCTCAGTTTGTTAGTGTACTAGTCCCAGATCAATGACAAAAGGAATGTCCAGTCTCATAAAGAAAGGGTGCGAGCTCGTATATCAAAAAAAATCGAGTGAATGCGCGTGTTACCTTTTTTTGAATGCGTCCTTTTGCATTGGATCAGCGGTGAATGTCGGCTGAGTTGGTGGCATTGTTTAGACATAATGCCCCAGAAGTACAGAAGTTAGCTTGGCTAAT
>QHBN01000067.1 GCA_003176995.1 Candidatus Nitrosopolaris wilkensis | reverse complement strand
AGAATTGAGCTACAAACTAATCTCCAATCCATACTATGGTTTTTTAAATAAACGAGTGAGATATGCCATGGAGTCCGCGACAGCAAGGTATCCTAGTATACTAATAAAACTTGCAATCGTTGAAGCAATAAATGGTTGATAATGCAGAGTCAGCAGCCAAAAGTGAATAGCGGGTTTTACAGTATTGTATTCAATCTCAGCAACTGAAAGTGTTGATGCTAATTTTAATAAAATCCACTTTACTCTCGAAGATCCTTGGTCGTCAATAAACTTTTCTTTGTTGTCAAAATAAAACAGAATGCCGAATATTGCCAGAAATACACTCGTTTCAACGACTAACGATATTAAAGAATTAACAACCGGCGTCGTGAATCTTGTTATCCCTTGGCTAGTTCCAGCGCCAGTAAGAAATGCACCAGAAAAGCCGATAAGAATATTTCTGTTAAATAAAAGATAGTCTTTTAATCTACTTCTATTCAATTGACTTCCGTATCAACCCGAGAAATTGCTCACTTACCTCACTATATACCTTGACTGCGAATCATGTATGTTGATTTTGTTCAATTTCATTCCATTCCCGCAGCCTTGGCAACAATCACTATTTCTATCTCGGTCTCGCTTAAGAGAAGAAGAAATTCCTTACTGTCTTCTTGTTTTGACCCTGATATGCAGTCCTATAAGGATAATACGATTGGCGAATACCAAAAGAGGTGGTTCAAGTAGTACAGTCTCCTCTCAAATCCTGAATCTACCTCTATTTGAGCACGATGAACTGTTAATTGTGAACCATTCACATCAAAACTGAACTTTGGTGTTGTTGTTCTGCCTCTAAATGGCTGAATAAGATTTGGTGTTCCAATAAGTTCTACAAGCAATGCACACGAATTAGCATATTCTAGAAGAACTTTTCCCATTTTTAATTTATTTCTACTTCCTTTACAAATAGAGAATAGCCTTATTCATTCCTCCTACTTCTCTTCAAGCACAGACAACAAATTGCCGGCGGGGTCTTTAAACCACGCGATCTTAGGACCCTCGCTGCTGAGAGAAATACCTTTTTCGTCTGTCTTGACGTTGCCTTCATTGTAGATCTCGAAACGCACCCCACGCTTGGTAAGGTCGACCATAGTCTGCTCAAGATTGTCTACAGGGAAATTAAGAATGGTAAAAGTTGCTGGAGTATGATTATCCTTAGGATATATCACGATGTTCTTCCAGCCTGCGATATGGATCTCTAATAGCCTGCCGCCGTACGATTCGGAAACTTCCAGCCCGAGTGTCTGACCATAGAACTTCTTCGCTTTTTGCACGTCGTCTACCGAAAAACTGGAAAATGCTTTTGTGTCTTTGAACAGATTCATTCCCTACTTTCTATGATTGGTGAGTTACTCACTTAGCGCTCTCATTAGACTCGAATATACCAAAACTGTTGTTTTCTGTATCGACGCAAACTGCATAGTAACCCGTTCCAGGTACTGCCGTCTTAGGAACCACTGCTTTACCTCCTAACTTCTCCACCTTAGACGAGTATTCGTCTACCGATTTTACGTCTATGAAATTGGTTATTTGCTGCTGTGGCATCTGTCTTTTTGACATTCCGTCACCTAATGCTTTATTTCCTTTATCATCTGTTGTTGTCACCGTCCAATTTTCCATTCCTTCTGGAGTATTGGATTCGGGGAATTTGTCGATTTTCCATCCAAACAGTTGATTATAGAACACTTTTGATCTTTCGATGTTATCAGAAGGAATTTGAAAATAAACTATTGTCGGCATATCTCTTTCTCCGTATTCGTCACGTTTGATTTACTCATGGCTACTACTACAAATTATTGTATATAAGTATGCAAGGGAGTAAAAGTATAGTTGCAATACCTTAAAGGTCAAGACTCCGGATATCCAAATTTCGAAACCCGACCCAGTCTAAACTAGACGACTAAATTCATACCATGTTAATTTGGAGGGCATTCTAGTTGTGAAGTGTTAGTGCGGAATTGGCTATGACCTATATGTGGAGGTGTTGCTGCCCGGTGGTCCGTGCAGTCTCGGAAATACACAAACAGGAATCAATATTCTAGTCGCCAATCTGCTGCCGGCATATTGCTACACTCTAACGATCCTATATCTCTAAATCTCCTTCCTGTGCCATGTAAAATATATGATAGTAATACTTGGTAGATCTTGAATTTTCTATGGCATTCCAAGACTTCTATTTTTTGTGTAAAGTACATTCGATAACTCACTGCATTATATTATTTTCACTTTTAACTAACCACCGAATGTTCGAGAAAATCTTTAAATCACTCTTGTATTCTTTTCTTGAATAAATGTTATCACCAAAATCCTCTTTGTAAATTACTGGATATTCGCTAGCCTATTATTCAAGCAGGTATGGCAGGACAAACAACCCCCGAAATAGTAGCAGCAGTATCTAATGCAGGTGGTCTTGGTATCCTAGGAGCAGCACGTATGACACCTGAGCAACTACTAATAGCAATTAAAAAAATTAAGACGATTGCTACAAAACCATATGGCGTTAATCTATGGTTGGAATCGCTAGAGAGAAATAATCAAAATACGGTACATGTCCAACAATTTCTGGATCAGGAATTTCGAACACCGCTTGGCATTCCTTTGAAATCCGTATCACGACGAGTAGGAAATAACAATGAACACGGTGGCACTAACGACTTGCCGCCTCCATCAAAAATGTCCGAACAACTACAAATAATATTGGAAGAAAATGTTCCTATAGTAAGTTTTGCAATGGGTGATCCTGTCAAATATATTGATCAAATTCACTCTAAAGGTGCGAAGGTAATGTCGATGGTTACAACTGTAGAAGACGCAATTAGCGTGGTTAGAAATGGTTCTGATATTGTTATGGCGCAAGGAGCAGAAGCAGGTGGCCATAGATCTATATTTAACACAGCACTTGATGACGAAAATATTCCACTAATAGGAACTATGGCTTTAGTTCCTCCGATTGTAGATGCGTTAAAAAAAGAAATCAAGGACAAGTTGGTACCCGTTGTCGGGGACCCCCCCCCCCCGGAGGTGGAATAGTTGATGGTCGAGGACTTCTTGCTGCCTTAGCATTAGGGGCATCAGGAGTTGGAATTGGGACACGTTTTCTAGTATGTCACGAAAGCGGCGCATTCCAAGGTTATAAGGAACGTTTACTATCTACAAATGAAACTGATACTGTTGTTACTAAAGTGATCACTGGCCGTTCTGCACGTGTTCTGCGTAATACTTTTGTAGATGAATACGCAAAATCAGATTTAAAACCACTCCCATGGCCTCTACAGGGGTTCGTTACTGATGACATCTATTCAAATGCTAAAACTAAAAATAATGCTGAGTTCTATCCTCTTTACTCCGGACAAGGTTTACGTATGCTTAAGAGAGATCAAAGTGCCGAAGAAGTAGTTAAAGAGTTAGTGTCAGAAGCCAAAGAATATCTAACAATATTAGATAAAGAATTTGAAATAGATTGATTCATTATTAGTATGCTAACTAGTGACAAGAATTTTTAGACAAATACGACAGAAAGCTTGCTCATGTCACTTCTGCTATTCAATTGAGCTATAGTTCAAATGGAGAGGAACGAGTCACTGACCCCGAAAATCATGATGTGCATACTGTTGTAGCAGATTTGTACTCTCTCCACCTCCTCACTTAGTGCTTGATATTTTATTTAGTAACTAAATTATTGCTTTCTAGGTAAAGTGAAATTACATGGGTAGGACAGTTCCGTCATTTAGGCTAGCCAGCGTTGAAGAAGAAAGAGAATGGAAAGTATTTCGTAATGCCCTTGACATATCGGATAGACGAGATGTTTTCAATTTCACATTTATACAAGTTGACCGCTCTCCGCTTTTTTACGATCGCAAAATGTGCTGAACATTTGACAGCCCTGTTATCAGAATTATTGATATTTAAGGAATGGTGGGATGCACGGAAAATTAGGGTTAATGAATTACGCATTGGAAGGACTAAAGTCGATGATGATAACTGATGAGATCAGATGAGATTGCCTAGGGGCAATAGAAGAGATTACAGTTGTCTTATCAGAGTCGAATATCTGAAATGTGTTTTCAGCACAATTCAGTAGACATATTGGATTAGATCTTTAGTCCTGTCAAAGGACAATCGATGATAATACGGTGTGACTTATCATAGATGGCACCTGAAGTGTGGTTTTTCCTAACACACTTTTCGTCGTTATTGAGTAAGGTTGCCCATCCAAAATTGCTTGCAAATTGGTTATGTGACTAAAATACGGGGTACTAGCCATATGGTTTGCGTTCATAGAAGTTCCATTCAACAGCCAAGTATCTTCACGCATCTCCAATGGTAGTTTACGCCCACAATGTTTGTTCCTGGCATCATAATCCCATGACATGAGTTTTTCCCTACACAATCGGCGTTACTAATGTGTCCAGCCGCAGGACCAATATTTGCCTCCTCATAAATAAATGGGACCTCATCCTGCTTCTGATAAGCCATTTTTCTTCTCACTTCCCGTTATTGAGTACGGAGTGCCTACAAACATGGAAATTTGGTGACTTTCATTACAAGCAGGTGTGCGTCCACAGTTTGGTGCATTGAATTCGGCTACGAGTTTTGCTTCCTCAAAGATTGGTTCCTCAAAGACCTGGGTACCCATTGGATCGCCAGGTGGGCAAGGGGCTCTATTACAGTTTGCCCTAACATAGACGACGTACAAGATGTTTTAAGAGATGGCAAGGTAGACAAAATGCTATTTTGTTATAAAGCCAATTGAAATAAGCAGGATCTAGGCCTTCTGTTACATCCCGGATCTTTCTTTCAAAAAATATATCGCCATCATTAATTTCATTTGCATTGAGAGTAGCCATTGAACATATTATGCAACCGTAGTATATAATCAGGTATTATATACTCAATATCTATTCTATTATTGGTCTTTTCGACTGTCAATCCCTTTGTTACACTAATCCTACTATAATCTATCTACCTATCTATCTACTATTGCCTTTCTCATAGTTGTGGTTCAGTAATCAATCTAGTTAGATTATAACCGCTATTTTTATATCGTCGTTGACTGATTTGAACCCTATAGATATATCGTCGTTGAAAGGACTTCCAAGAATGAAGCGAAAATCTCTTATGCCCAACTTGGATTAAAAAATTTATAATCTGAAATATCTAGGATTTAACCTATGGTCATATCTTCTGGTTGTAAAGAAGAAGTCCAGGGAAAAGATACGTGGACAGAAGTATTTCAAGCTCTACTATCTTGATGGTGGTTGTTGTCGTTTTTGTTGTTGTTCCTTGTTAACTATCGGCAATGTAAAGCAAAATGTAGCCCCTTCTGTTCCGTCAGAACCATTGTTGTTCTCAGCCCAAATCCTGCCCCCATGATCTTCAATTATGCTTTTAGAGATAAAAAGACCCAATCCAGTTCCCATTTGAACGCCGTGTAAAGGAGATTTTGTACTGAACTTTGTGAATAATTGTGGCAATACTTCAGGGTCTAAGCCTTGACCAGTATCACTTATGCTAACGAAGACCTCGCTGTCTTTTAATTCTGACGTAACGGTTATTGTACCTTCCTTGGTAAATTTAATACCGTTACCTAGTTGTTGTACTTACACACTTAGGT
>QHBN01000066.1 GCA_003176995.1 Candidatus Nitrosopolaris wilkensis | reverse complement strand
GATGGCATTGATGTCCCTGTTACCGTGAGAAAAGACCCTGCTGGTACTTTTTGGCCTTGGTTTGGGGTATTTATTCGTAAGATTGTCGCCATTGCTGTTGGAATCGATAAGATCGATATCGTTACTACCGCCGTTACCGTTATTGCAAACAATAGAACCGCTTTTTGCTTTTGCATGATTTATTTGTCTTGTATATAATAGATAAATCTTTATCGACTAATTTCAACCGCCCCCCTAAAAGAGCGGATCTGTTTTCAAATAACAATCCTAAAAAAATGGCCATACCACCCAAGTCGCCATTCCGGATAGGATACGAAGTCTATTCCCACAGTACTGCAATACCGCGGTAGTACTTGCCCCTTTCATTCAAGGTGATGTAAGATAACGGAAATGATAAAATCTGAATCTTCCTCATCCTTAGGTTCCGACTTTAAGTTACTAGTCTATGTAGTTTTCATACTTCGATATATCCAAAATCCTACGCCAACGATAATTGCCAAAATTATAAGACCAATTATGATGGGCGCAAGCACTTGTATAAGAAATATTATGATTGCCACAATGACTATCAGCGCGATTATCCCAACTATTATTGACCCAACTCTACCTGCTGAACCCAAAGACTATTACCCGTGATATGGTGTGCAGTATAGTATTAAGTAATTATACATAAGATGTGAAGAGTGAGGGTTAGGAATAATTGTCTTGCAGTACTCCGAATGAGCGCATGTAAAAAAATGTGACCATCGTAGGATCACAGCGCAGCGTAGGGCGCTAGTTGTCGCCGGTTTCTCTCCTTGTATGAATGAATACGTATTTAGGGATATTAATAGCCGTATTTGGTGGAATTTTTCTCAAATTCACTCTTGCAAGCAGCAGAGCATAAGTAAACGTTCCTTCCTTCAGCCTGGGAGATATATTCCGTCTTCTTCTCATCAACCATCATGTTACAAACAGGGTCCTTGTACATCAAGGATATAGTACAACACCTCAAAGAAAAACATTATTATTCCATATAGTAGTGGGGACAGCAAGCCATCTTCAGAGGCTTCAATTCTTGAAAAGAATAGACTGATTTTTCCAAAGAAATTCACACGAATACTAGACTACAGAAATCCTTATAAGATAAAAATCTTGTGAGCGTTTATCTGACCATAGAAAAAGACGATCTACGTTTCAAAATCAATCTAAGGAATCTTGCATTTCTCTTGATTGGCTCGATAATCATCGCAGACTCGTTAATAATCCTATCAAACCCGCATAGCCGAGAGCCAATTGTCATTATAGTTTTAGATGTCACTGCAGTTATTGCTTTGAGTCTAGGCATACTTGTTATACGCAGACTCAAGTTCAATGGAGCACATGGCAGATCATTTTTTTGTCTTACACTGGGTATATTATTGTGGTTCGCTGCCGACCTTACAATATCATACTATTATTTTATATTGTCGATAAGAGAAGTACCGCCTCCCGTATCCATTGCGGACGTCTTCTGGCTGGCCGGCTACGTCTTCTTTGCTCTTCATTTATTTATAACCTTCAAATTCATCCGAAATAAGATTAATGCTATCGTTATTGTAGCAGCCTCAGTTGCATCAACAATATTTGTTTCTATTATCCTAGCGGTACACATACCCTTAATTTTGTCAGAATTCATTCATCATGATTATTCAGTTTTTGTTGTTGATATTTCGTACCCTATTGCTGATGCCATATTAATCGTCCCAGCAGTTGCAATACTTGTTACACTAAGAAGAGATTATGAACATTCAATCCCATGGTCATTACTCTCTTTGTCTTTGTTAGTTAATGCGGTAGCGGATTTTGGATTCATAAATTATGTCATGAATAACAATGTGGAAAGCACATGGATATGGGATTTATTCTATATAGCCGACTTTCTCATCATGGCAGCAGCTCTGTATTGGTACAACCGCATTACATTTCTAGAGAGGTGGCGAATAAGAAGAGCACAATGCTGAGCTGATTCGTTGTCTCTGCTCTTTTACGTTATTTTTCTCACGCTGGATGGATGTTTTGTTTGGATCCGGAAAACCTCCGGCTTACAAAATAGGAAGGAAATTAAACCTGTACGACGTCAATTTGAAAAAATCGTTATATGTTAACAATGAGGAGTTACCTTAGTGCAAAAAAAATAGAATATCTACGATGGCATGTCTAGCACTTGTAATAGGCGTATTGGCAGTAAGCATTGGCACAATCGTCAAGCTGACAGATACTACAGCTACTACATCTTTCGCTATGACTGCAGCGCCGGGAAATCAAACGGGTGGAAAAATGATGTCAGGGAATATGACTGGTACTAATACGACGAATGGCATGATGCATGTGCAAATATGTACGTCTTCCTATCCATGTGCAAATAGTACCAACACTACAGCCAGTAAATAGGAGCCACATTTCGTGTTACAAATACTAGATTTTTGAAATGGCCTCCGGATAGGCAGGAAGGCTAAATCATTTTTTGCACTGTTGTGGTCGCCGCAAATTCCTCTCCTATCTACTTGCTTAAATATTATATCTGGTCCTCCTTTACGCCGTGACTTTGTAGCTTAAACAAATCTTTCGTCTTCTGTTATACCGTAGTCTTGTATTCTAATTAATGCAGTAATTGTTTATTTTTTCGCCCCATTCATAGTATTTGCATGGATAATCTGGACAATTCCTGTTAAGTCCAAATTCCTTTGATTACACGGAAAGCAACTGCCGAAATTGGTAAATTATACATCTTCGCAGACTAGTTTGCCACGATATTGAATGGTAACTAATAGTCGATTATGGCTTCAGAAATCGATAAATTATGCTCATCTGCTACTTTATGGGCCGACACTACGCCATAGCAGTTTTAGCGATTCAACTAAGCTTTCAAATAGGAAAAACTCAAGAATTCGCCACGGCATCAACATTAATGCCATTAGGGCCGTGAGTGCTAATACCATTGGCAGTGCTAACACCATCAACACTAGTCCCGGGGGTACCAAGAGCATACACATGCTGATGTCTATATGCTAAAGCTTGTTGTAATAGTATAGCTAATGCTACTCCCGTTAGTGCTCCTGCAACTATGATTAACGCAATTGCCAAAGTCGTCTTGCTGTGGTTCATTTCTCAGACGGTATCTTCAGTATTCTATATTTGAAGTGCTTAACAGCAACTGTTAACATTGTAAAAGAAATTGTCGATATATCAAACTATGATATATTCATTAGAAAGATCATCTTCATTAGAAAGATTAAAGGTATAATGTTGTTTGATCTATCAAAAAGAATACTACTCTTATCTTGACAGATATCTTTTACCGATAATAACTAGCGACTTTTTAGCAATTCCTTTTATTCTAACATTTTATCTCAATGATTTTGATGTACATTTGGCTTAAGAAGAGAATAGTTGCTAGAGTTGTGTGGTACATAATCCTCCTATTCCCAATATCTATCAAAGTCATCTACACTTTCAGATTTAACCAATAAAAGCGTATAGAAAATTATTTGATACAACTTTTATTTCCTTTGCATATACTTGCAGAAGTCGCAAACACACATTCACATTCACTTAAATATTACAGACTGTGAAAATTAGAACATACAGTCTTTATGGTCCGTTACGTAAGACTATTACATCATTTACAGCAAGAGAGATTATATTTTAGTTTTAGCCATCGTCAACTAGTAATAATCTAATAATGACCACGCAGTGCTCATATCGAGAGAGGATCTATTTCGTCAAAGATATAATCCTCAAACTGGTTGAATACGGTGAATTGAATCAGACTGCTTTAATAAGTTGCTGTGGATTGAATTTTAAAAAACATTCACCAATTCTCGGCATTAGAGACAAAGGG
>QHBN01000065.1 GCA_003176995.1 Candidatus Nitrosopolaris wilkensis | reverse complement strand
TGAGAATTGAGCTACAAACTAATACAGGAGCTATCTTAGATATACCACGAACACGTGCTACCTTTGTGCTTATCTTTAGTCATTTAGTAGATGTAGAATCAAAATGGAATGTAACTCCTTTAGCAACTACTAGATTTGCATTTAGAAACCATATGCCAGCTGGTGATTGCTTAGCTAGGATATCGCTATCATGGACTTTATTATCGATATCTGTAAGTCTAGTCGAACCACCACTGCCAGTAATTGTTCTTGAGGTCGGGTTGTAACTGGCACAACCCGTGATGTGATTGTTATAAAGATTAATCTAAAAATTTCTCTCAAAACCTTTGTATCAAATTTGGGTTTCATATCTCACTATAAAAGGTTGTCAGACTTTCTAAGGAAATTCACTAGAAACGGATAAAAAACGTGCAGCCAATAGAAAGAGAAAATGATTCTTCCAGCTATCTTGGCATCAACGAGCAGAGATGAAACATGAACATCGGGGCTCTGGATTGTTTTAGATGAGTACATGCAATATGAGCATTATTAATATCCCTAGCCGTCAGATTGCCGGCATAACTGTCTTTGTCCAGCTGTTGAAAAGTGTGCAATCCAAAACGCAGTTGGTCAATCGTCAGGCCTGAGAAGTTACTGGCGTTCTGTCCATATGCTATATAAGTTGAAACAGATAGGAGAGCCGCAAACATGCCTACGACCATTCCTATTGTTGCATTACTCATTGTCTATTTTTCATCTCTCTTGCTACAATCTTCCCTATAATCCAGCTAGGACTACGGCACCATAAACCTAGGGGAAACCCAATCTCGAGCTCACGAAAGTCACGACGGGTTAGCCATACATCACCGCAAATGAGCTATGTAACGGTAACGGATACTGTAGCAGGACTACTGACGGCACCAGTACTGTCTGTAACCGTCAGGCTAAAGACAAGGGATGTCGCAACTGTCGGTGCTGTAAAGGTTGGAGTAGCCGTAGTTGCTCCAGTCAGTGATACTGGTGTTCCGGATGTTTGCACCCATGAATATGATACTATAGTACCACCATTTGGTGAAAAGCTTCCTGTACCGACTAACGTAACAAGGGAACCGTGGCTAACTGTTAGCGCTGAACCGGCATTAGCTATTGGTTGTGATACTGTTGTAGACGTAGTCCCTGTCATTGTAGACGTAGTAGTGGGAACGCAAAAGTTATTCTGTATTACAAAGCCAGTAGGACATGTACCTGTTGCTGTATTAGTACCTGTCGTAGAAGATTGCTGCCCCTGTAAAAGTCCCTGACACTGCGGACCGGTAGCTAGCCTTCCTATCGAGCATAGCTGCTGGAACAAAGACCAAGGACTTACTTGTGCCATCACAATTGGAGGTGGTAATAATACAAACACAAATAAAAGAACGCTAGTTGCAACCATCATGCAATTAGATTTTGTTATCATCATTTCTCTAACTCCCATACCATCCTATACAATATCCAATACTATCACATATTGACACTCTTCTGCTACCTGAATGTTTTTGGATAAATACGAGGGTTTTTTCCAACTCGTGGATTTTCTGTCTAATTTGCTCTTCTGACTCAGATCTTACAGAGTAAAGGAAGAAAAAGACCTCAGCACAGATTATGAACCATGATAGCAAAGCTGAAAAAATTTAGAGTATGCTATAGGAAATGGTGTAATTATTAGTATATAGATTGGGCAGATGGATATTATTCTTCTCTAGACAGAATAAAATCAAGCAAAGAGAAGAATAATAATAAAGGTAATAATAATAGCATTCAAACTTTTCCTGATCATAGCTGGTATCTGCCATCTCATACCCACATTTTTAGTTCGAAAATTGAGTCTAGGACATTGGTATCAAGCAGCTATATTCATTATAGTATTACATATCAATCAATAATAACAATCAGCCTTACGAGAAATGCAGATGTAAGTCTGATGGAACTACTGATCATTCGGTAGTTCCAAGCAATTACGAGTAACGATGAAATAATGATTAGCCCATTTAGACTAGTTTGTAGCTCAATTCTCA
>QHBN01000064.1 GCA_003176995.1 Candidatus Nitrosopolaris wilkensis | reverse complement strand
AGCCCGGTGGTGGGGGTGCGAGAAAAAGATGAGAAGTAGAAGAGGATTGATTATGGAATCCATTTAAATTTGACACACCACTGTTGCTAGTACTTGTTGCGGCACCACCGGTATATTATGAGATATGTGAAGATGATTTACTTAGGGCCATATTTGCAAAAGAGCTACCAATGACTAACATCATCACAATCGTAAAAGTAACGACTACGCCAAACAAAATCTTTGCATTTGTATTTGACAAGATGGTTTATGTAATGACAACGGATTTAATAATGATTACGGACAGAAGACTATCAAATAATATGATCGTCTTGTAGTCTTAATCGATACTCCCTTATGGGATTCTTTAAGGGAGCAATTCACAATTAGATTATTATTACCATTTTTCTTTTATTGCCACTATCATTTCGTCATTCTAGTTCCAACAAAAGTGTATAAATGCTAACTAGACTTACAAACCCGCACTTTCAAATAGATTTATCAAATCATTATATTGTTTTACGAATTTCTAGGCGTTACTAGTTAATGATTTTAGTCCGGTAGAATCACACAATATATCATGTATTTGTGTTCTAACTCAATAAAGTGATTCATCATTTTATCATAGGATAATCTGCAATTATGTTGAATATGAGTTGGTCTTGCAACTTTGTTATGATCTATATCATCTTCAATAGCACAAATTATTTCATAAAATAGTTGAAGTTTATGCCTTTTTTCAACCTCCATTTCTATACTTCTTCCATAAGATATGGCATAACGTATGGCATAGACGAGTAAGCCCAATCCAGTTAGTCTAACAATTATTGATCCGATAAATACAAACTGGTAATTATCAAAATTGTTAATTATTAATTATTAACGAATACTGCTCGAGCCAGAGTAATGCGAAAGCTGGATGGAATGTATAATAATTTAATATTAGTTGCGTTTACAAGAGGTTTTAGCGCTCGACAAGTATGCCGTGAGTACTGTAGCTTTAGTTTTTTTAGTTCATTAAGTTTTTTCGTAGCAAATTACATTTAATCTTTTTGATTCCATGATTTTGGCTGGTTAGCAGAAATAGACGCCTTCTGATCGTATCCTGACAATATTGTAAAGCTCGGAGAAAACACCCTATATTGCCAATTGGTTGATCTGAATACTAAAAACATCTTAATGGGTCTACTGAAGATGCTATGTAGCAGCTACCGACACATCTTTTGATAGCATTCCTGAAGATATTCTTCGGATTTGTAGAGTGTAGAAAAAAATATCGGTTACAATCCTATCCCTGAATCTGCGTGTTCACGCGATATTGAGTACGTATGACTGGACTTCAGAAGTGCCTCTCGCGTTGTCTTTGTATTGTTAAATCCTTTTCTCTTCTTTATCGTTAAACCAGATCATATCCATCATAAACCATGACATGTCTTTTCTGAGCAGTTTGATAAACATGTCTTCATGTTTAGGGCAATACATTGTTCTTCCAGAGATCAACTCGGACGTAACAGCTGATAATTCCTGAAAATGGAACTCTGCTTCAGCCTGCAGATATTTTTCCCATAGATCACCAAGCTTACCGTGAGGATGCACCAGGATAATTCACTTTACTATCATTACGGGACAATGCGCGTGGGTTACTACTCCGGATGCTGTACTTCCAAGTAGGAGCCTTTTAAAACCTGATCTTCCCTTGGTTCCCAATACAATTAAATCAACGTTTTCTTCTTGAGCATAGTCAACTAGTTCAGCCGCTATCGGAGTTGAGGCTAGGATTACTTCTGACTTTAATTTTACTTCTATATTTTCATCATCTAGTTGTTGCTCTTTAACTTTATTTAGCCACCGCTGTGCTTCTTCTTTAGACGTTTGTACAATATCATTTACCGAACTAGGAGTTGCTGGAAGACCGAATAATAAAGGCTGAGGGGTATGCTCATAGCCTGATTTCGCGGATAATACATGAATGGCAATGAGTTCTGCATTGTCTTTTTTGGCCATCGCTAGCGCATACTCTGCTGCATCCATTGATGGTTGCGAACCATCTATCCCAACCAATATCTTAGAAAATTTGCCTTTTTTGTGTGGCAATTTATTTCTTACTAGCTCTTCTTGATGGACCTTCTTATGAAATACTTCTAATTCGTATAGCGTATTCAAAGTAATGATTTTTATATCATTTGTAGATTCGATGATGCTATCTTTGTCGAGTTGCCATTTATCATAATCAACAAACTCAATAGAAATAATATTAGCATGATAGAAATAGTACTAGCAATGATAGAACGAAAATACAAAATGCTTTTTTTATAATGTAAATAGGTTCGTGGGTACCCGCTCTATTAGCCCAATATGTAAACAAAATAACGTTAGACAAAAAATGATATCATAAACATCATATTATAAAACTAGATTGCACTTTAAGATATGTAGAAAATCCGAGTGTTAAAGCTTAAAACAATGTTAATGCTCTGATAATTTATTATTTGTCCGATTCACAAGTTTAGCATCAATTTGCCTAATTGTTGTATGATTACTCTTATCGATATTGCGGATTTATCCATTCAAGGAATGTCGCATAATTTAAAGAACGTTTGTCATACAGGTAGTCGGGAAGAACTTTAATAAATCTAAATCCATTTTTTAGCTGAAATGAAAGGACAGGATCTGAGAATTTACCATTAATTATATTTTGGACGTATTGTAGAGCCGTCATTGTGTCAGCATATTTGTAATAGTTATATAATCTACCTCCGAGGATCATTCTTTTTAGGTTTAATTTTATGACGAGATCTTTTCTTGCTCCATACAGCATTGTTCCGATACCTTGACCTTGCAACTTTGGATGTGTAGAGATATCAGCTCCATAAAGACTATCTCCCAGATGGTCATGATTGTTAAACGTTCCATGTCCTGTAACCTCATGCCATGTGTGTTCTCTATATGCGGGTTTTATGGAAATTATTAAACTACTCGCAGATGCAACAACTTTCTTTTCTTTATTGAGCTCAGCACATAGCTGACCGATAGGGAAAACTCGGATGTGATTCTCAAGAAAAGCTGATGGCCATATCATTCCATAAGCAGCCATATCGGAAAATGATCTCCTTTGTAAAGCAATTATCTTAGGTATGTCGTTTTTATGGATATTCCTGATTGTAATTCTATGCATTTGGTTATCCTAACTATCTTATTTTTTGTTCTTACGTTACGACTTTTAGTTTTTAGAATGTTGTTTCGCCAATTTGGGTGTAGTTGAACACTTTGTAACTTGCAGATTCAAATTTAATTCTTATGACTAGATGATTATCAATAACCCGGTTGTAATGACAATAACTACGCTGATGAAGCTCTGAAAATTTCTATTTATTCGTCACCAAAATGGCTCACCATATGAGAAACGTATTGGAAGTAAATCTCTTAAATCTTAGGTATGTTCGCCGCAAAATCCAGCATACCAGAAAAGACGTTATGACGTTATTGGCATGAGGCATAATGCATTCGTCGGCTAAACGATTTCGAAGGTGAAAGAAGCAAAAATATGCTTGAAGCATCGATATAGCGAGTGTGCTATGAAGTTTTAACGGTTCTTAAATTCTGTCCTGAAGCTATGGCAAATCTTATCCACTGAACGTGCAAAAGTATATAATTTCTTTTCTAAGCATATGACATCATAGCAATAGTAAGGAAATCTAATCACAATTGACCGATAACCAACAAGGAACAACAATAGCTGACTTTTTGAAAAACTTTCCATTTTCGGATAAACGTGATAGACAAGCTTACGTGTTAAATGAAATATGTACGGCTTTTGCTTCAGATTATAGATACATTCTATTAGAAGCCCCTACTGGCTTTGGAAAGAGCCCTGTAGCCGTAGCTGTTGCACTAACCCTGGGGTCAAGCTACATATGTACGTCAACTAAAGACTTACAGACTCAATACTCAAGAGATTTTCCATATTTTAAAGTAGCAAAAGGAATGAACAATTTTCCATGCCTAGTGAAAGAAGATTTTATTAAGAACGATACTTATAGATGTGGAGCATGCGTTTCGGATAATGTAAAGGAATGCTACCATACAACAGTAGAACATGGCCCATGTATGAGTAATGATTCCTTCAAAGATAGTGGCTGTAAGTATAGAACATTTCTAAAAAACTATAAAGTAAGTAATAAGGGGACAACAAATGAAAATGTATTCATTGACTTTGATACCAAGAATTATTACCAAAAAGAATATTCCCAGTGGTTGCACCTCGAAAATTTAAAAGACCAGCGAAGAGAATGGACGCCATGCGAATACTTTGATCAATTGAATGCAGCCTTAACTTCAAGTCATTCTATATTCAATTATTCCAATTTTCTAGCCCTTCTGCCAAACAAGAAAGTGCTTCCACAGAGGAAACTGTTGGTGTTGGATGAAGGACACCTACTCGAAACTGAGATCGTAAAGCACAGAGGAGTATCTATTTCAAAAAAAAGATGGAAACGATATATTCCCAATTTAAAGATGATCGACTATGGTTATGATGATATAGAAAAGTGGATTGATTTCCTAATTGAACTTGAGACACAAATGCTTGATTTAATTGGCAATAGCTCGATGGTGGAATCATTGTCAATATCAAGAAGTGTGAAATATAACTGGATAAACAATACGACCTCTAAATCAAGATCTAAAAATAAAAAAAGGGTAGTGGGTGCTTCAGAGATATTTGAAAGCGACGAAGAAATAGCAGAAAAGTACGGTGAAAATCTCTCAAAAAGATCCTCATCTATTGGTGACGAACTTGCTGTTGAAGCAATAAGAGACGCAGAAAGACTCACACGTGCAATAAACAATATTCTTTCGAATACTAAAAACTGGATTGTTTCTGAAATAAGGAAGGAAAATTATGAAATCGTAAGGATCGAATTAAAACCACTTGATGTATCTCCTTATTGTAAGGACATATTTGAGAAATGCACCAAGACTTTGATAATGAGCGCCACAATCCTTGACAGCAAAGAATTTTGCCGAAATGTTGGCCTTACCTCTAATGATGTGAAATTCATACAGGTTGACTCAGACTTTCCACTACAAAATAGACCTATATATCCAATGAGTATTGCCTATCTAAATTTTAATAACCTCCAACTACAAGAGGTTAAAACCAATATTTCTAGAGCTATCGACAACCTGATGACCTTACACAGAAATCATAAAGGAATAATTCATACTACATCTTACGATCAGCTAAATTTTATCAAAGAAAATATTTCACAGGCAAATGTACGAAGACTATTAGTTACAGATCCAGAGATACAAAGAGATGATGTTATTGCAGAACATACACAGAGTGTAAAACCAACGGTTCTAATTTCACCATCATTACATATGGGTCTTGACCTAAAGGATGACCTGTCTAGGTTTCAGATTATAACCAAAGTGCCTTATCCTAATAAGAGTGACAGATGGACAGATGCGAAGAGAAAGATGGATGAAGAATGGTACTATTGGCAAACAGCATTGAAATTGATACAAGGCTATGGAAGGTCCGTAAGGTCAAAGGAAGATTGGGCAAAAACATATGTTTTGGACGCCGCCTTTGGATACTTTGTCAGGAAGAATAGAAACATCTTGCCAGAGTGGTTCACTCAAGCAATCCAAGGAAGGTTATGAGGATATCGTTCGAGCATTGTCTTGTAATTTATGCAATGTTTCCAATTTTAACCATAGTTTTACGAGCCCTTAGTTGAATATGTATTAGACATAGAATTGATTTCTTCGGATTAGTGAAGACACTAAGAAGGCAATCATGAAGATAGGAGCTGAACATATTACAAAAGATGGAAAAGAAAGGTCTCTGGAAGATGTTGTTAAGTCATTAGTAGAGCATTATGCTAAAGTCAAAGGATAGTAGATAAGTGGCTGTGGCTGTATTAGTTAGCTTCAGGCGACCGATGGTTTCCGCATAAAGTGCTTTACCGTATAAATTGGACATTACACTGCGTTGCATTCTGCAATCAGTCGGCGATGATTAAGCCAACTGCTGCAAAGAGGTACATGTTCAGCGAAATGAACTGTTTGTTGTAGAGCAAGGAATACGATCTGTCTTAGAATATTATTACTTGTCAGTCCTTATTGCTAGAGGTAAAGGGCTTCAAGAACACATTATTCTCAATAGCATAATACAGTGTAAAGTACTTCTTAGCTATATAATTATGAACAAATTGTTATTAACAATATTCACCATCAGAAGACTATATGAGTGTGGAAAAAAAGAATCCACTAAAGCGAGATCAAGCATTAAATGACGCTACTAGCGGTCAAATGGGAGAAGAACCCAGATCTGAGCCTAAGCCACAACCCTTATCAGATTCACAAAATACTGATTTAAGGGAAAAAGATTGGCGTAGAAGAACTGGCCGCAAAATGTCTAGAGAGATCTAGCAAAGGTCATAACCAGAGCCAGGGAAGATGTTCCAGAAATGTTCCAAAAATCTGGGAGAATAGATTTCCTATCCTGAATCACTCCTAATTATTTCCGTCTATTTTGATAAAGAAAATTTCGTTGGTCTCAAAAGGGAATTTTCTTTGTGCTGTTAACTGTAGTCGTAAGTTATTTAAAATTGGGAGATATTTTTTCTGCAATTAGCTTAACCAACCGGTGTCTCTCAGGACTTGAATTAGTTAAAACAATTTCTGTGAACCCCAGTTCTATATACTTCTGAAGTTTCTTTATTCCCTCCTCTGCATTTGATATTACAACTAACATTTTCTCCAATGTGTCGTCGCCAATGATCTGGCCGTTCTCTTCAATTTTTCTTGGATCATGAACGTCTACATCAAAGAACGCCTTTATCATTGCACCCCTCCAAAATCTAATTGATTCCAGCGCTTTCTGTTTATCTTCATCATAGGACGCTGGAATAAATAATATTTTATCAAGAGCATCATAATTTTTTCCTGAATTTGTAGCGCCAGCCTTTACTGCTGGCAATAACTTATTTCTTATCGCCTCAACATTTAGTTCATTGGTCACGAATCCATCTCCTACTTCGCCAGCGAGTCTAGCCGATTGTTCACCAAGTCCAGCGACGTAAAGAGGAATGGGCCTTATGGGTTTTGTATAAAGCCTAGAATCCTTTACCCAATAATAATCTCCTCTAAAGTCAACCCAGTCTTCAATCCAAAGTTTCTTGATTAAATGGATTGCCTCTCTTAGTCTTCCAAATTTTTCAGCATTGGACGGCCAGGAATGACCAGAGGTTACTTCGTTAAGGGCTTCTCCCCTTCCGACTCCGAGAAATACCCTCCCTGGAAACATATATCCGAGTGTCGCGAATACTTGAGCAACAATTGCAGGATGATATCGTAGTATGGGAGCTGTTACTCCAGTACCTATGACTATTTTCGTTGTCTTGGCTAAAGCAGCTCCTAGCCACGGCCATGCGGCGCCTCCCGATGCTCCGCTGTTCCACCATGGCATATAATGATCGCTTGTCCAACATCGTTCAATCCCATTTTGATCCATGTTTATTACATCATCTAATAGATCAATTGGATTCACCTGCTCATGAGCTGCTTGAACACTAATCCTTACCATTTATAATCACACACACGCTGCATTTACATATAAAATATGAAATATAGAAGTTTCATGTGTTTATATAGATAAGGAAATGGATACGAGCAACTATTACAAATAAAGATAAATTGAATCACAACAACACACAACTAATGTAGGTTCGACCGGCTATTTTATGAATTGTCTAGAATAATTGTGTGCGTGGAGATGTCCTTCTAAAAAAAATTAAGGAAGAATCTTTATTGCATAAACTGGATGCAGCTCTGTAATTCCTCCCGGCATCTCAGGCACCTCAATTAGATATCTTCCGGTAACCATCACATGCTGTCCTATCTTCGGCAACACAGTTCGGAAATCTGGTCCATTATATGCGTAACACGCTCCTACATTTTCTTTACTCTTACTTGTAACTGGACCTTGGCAAACAGTTTCCAAATGCATGGCAGGGCCTTCGGGGTATTTACTGGCAAACACCTGAGAGTAGCTCCCCGGTCCCAACATATTTTTGTATGGAGGGTCTAGAACTACATTGAAGTTAGCGTCGCCATCATTGTTAAAGTAATTTGTCCATACGACTCTACCCGTTACCGTAACACATTGTTTTATTACAGTAAATCTAGCTTCTTTTAATGGAAGGATAAAATGATTTAGTTGCGGTAGACATGGACCTCCGTTAGATTTGGAGGAATTAACCGAAGTAATTGCTAGTCGGTGAGCGATGGCGATGGCGGCCGCAGAATTATTAGCGGTAGCAGGAGTTAGAGGTTCCGTTCCTATCGGTGGTTGCTCTGCAAATCCTCCTCCCGCTCCTCCACTCCCTACTCCTGCGTTCCCTGCTTTTGTTGTTGTTGATGACTTCTTGGCTTGACCTAAAAGCATACCATCACTGGCCACAATGGCTAACGACGATATTAGCAGCAATACAATTGCTAAGGCTGAAACACTACTATTATTTAGTTTCAATAAACATCGTCAAAAATTAATAGCTTAATACATTTGAGGCACAGTTGACTAAATGTCGGGAATGCTGTGTGTTCGAATTGCATATGACCATACCATGACATTTAGAGAAGCGTATCAAAAGCAAAAAAGGGACTTCTACTTCTTTGGCCTAGAAATATTGTTCAGAGAAGGAAAGCGCTGATTGATAGACATACTGCCCGGCAAATCCAGAACCGAGACACCCTAAGCATCCAGTTCTAACGAACCCATACTCAATTAGTTTCTTTTTCAAAATATTGTGCCTTAAGACGGTCAGACAGCGTTAACGTATAATCTGGATACGCTCGATTGGTATTCCTTGTGCCAAATACACTCTAGCGTTGCGTTCTTGTGCCTCAATTAATTCACTGGACCATGTAATTTTGGTAGACTCCTCATTCAAGGAAAATTCCTCTTGTTAAAAGTTTCTCTATAAGACCTGATTGATCGTGGGATATGTGATGTACTGTTCTAATTCCATTTATTATTGGAAAGGACGATAGATTCTATGAGCTGCAAAAAAATAATATAGTCATCTTTTCTTATTCCTTTAGAGTGACCAATCAGACTGTGCATTCGATGTTGAAAGTATTTATGCCAATTTACTCTCTCTCATTATTTATAGGGCATACCCAGCTTTGCAATCAGCCATAGGTATGAAACAAACAGTCATGGTTAGCAAACCCAAGCTATTTCTAATAATATCAGCATTGACTACTGCTGTATTATTACCAGTAGCTATTCTTCCACATATTAACCACCCATTTTTCGTTTACCGCATTTCTCTCCATTTGGCCAGTATCATAATATCGGTTTTTCTTATTGTAGTCTCGATTCTTACCTACAGGAGAACTGGAAGTATAAAGATATTGTATACATCAATTGCCTTTCTTTCGCTTCTGGTAGTTGAATTGATATTTTTGCTTCAAATAATGCCTGGCACCAGTAGAATAATGATTCCTATGGCCTATAGGGAACTACCACCTATTCTCCTACTGGTTATGTTAGCCCTTTTTGGATGGGGCGTGTTGAGGGTGGAAAAATAATGGACTTGAAAACAGAGTCTACGGATTCTTACACTGATTCAAGGTATCGTAGTAAAGCCTTAATTCTAAAACAGATTGATAACAGTCCAGGGATAAGGTATAGGGAGCTTCTCAGGCTGACTGGCTTAACGAATGGTGGACTTGAATATCATCTAAAGATCCTTGAAAAGTCACATAAAGTAAAAGTCGACAGGCATGATGGCAGAAGAACCAGATATTACCCTCTCAACATTTCAGCACATGAGTCACATATCCTAGGATGCGTAAGAAATAATGTTGCAAGACAAATAGTATATTTTATACTCGCACATGATCTCTGCACTTTTGGAGAGATCGTTGAACATATTAAGAAGGCACCATCTACAGTATCCTGGCATCTGAAAAGGATTTCTGAAGCTGGTATAATATCAATTAGTTATGGTCAGGAACGCCAGCTTTATAGTATTGTAAACAACAATCTTGTGAAAGACGGATTGTACAAGTATGAGGAGAGCTTTAGAGATAAGATTGCAAATGGGTACTATGAAACGTTTGGTGAGCTGTAGAGACGAGGTAACTTACCTAGAATCTAAAATACATATTTTTTCCCACGGTACATTCGTCGAATGTATACATTATCATATATGGTCAGACCGTATGTATAGTTGGAACGTATAATACAAGTGGATTATCTTACATACAGCTTTTTCCCTAATGTTTTGTTTGATGGAACTTCGAATCCATCTCAAATATAATCAATTTGGTCGTAACGATGTGTGTGTATATGATCTAAATTCAATCAGGAAAATATTTTGTTTCAATTCCTGATATTCATACTATTTGTTTTACTCGCAGACTACACACCCCATCATCACGATATACTTCACCTACGGCCCTGAACTCAGACCCTTTTCTAAGTAATTCTCGGGGGCCTTCATAATCGTAGTGATTTAATCTAGCATGCCATTTTCCATTTACTATAACTAATGCCCGACCGTGTATGATTTTTTCAACGTAAACATTATATGTACTACCAGAAATCTTCGTTAAATTTTCAGAGAGTATAACTCTACTATCATCAACCCATTCTATCCTTTTCAGTTTTTCAAGCTTCTTTAAGGCCTCTAGCAAAACAGAATTTTTAAGCGAAAGGCTCTGTTGAATGATATCTACATCTAACGATTGTCTTCCACTTTTTGCTATTAATGTATGAATCCTTCTCGCTACAGAATCTATCTCTCTCCTAAATCCATTGGTAAGAGTGTGAGATTCAAGTGAGAGCAACTCCATCCTCTTCTTATCCTTCATTCTGATCAATTGATTCGTTGATTGCGGTGATGGGAGTAGATCATCCACTTTCATGGTCTCAAGGTGTGGTAATAACATTTTATCTACTCGGTCATCCAATACTATCCTCCTTGATTCGAAATATGATACTTCATCAGGAGTCATAGGGTTTGCTATGACATCTGTCTTCTGAATAGGCTTTAGGGCCGTATTGATGTTAGAAAGTACTTGTTTCATTTTCTCCAAGCGTCTCTTGCTTGCATAAAGGTAGCGTTCATCTATAGTATCCTTTGCGGCAAGTATTGTGACACAACCGGACGATTTTCTTCCGGTTCTACCCCTTCTCTGTATGTATCTTATCTCGCTAGGTATTGGTTCGTAAAACACGACAAGATCTACTTCGGGTATATCAAGTCCCTCCTCAGCAATGGACGTTGCTACTAGGACATCAAACTCTCCATTTCTAAATGATTCAAGGACAACCGATTGTTCTTCCTGACTCATCCCAATATCTAACTCCCGTTTTGCTTGCCCCACAAAGCGAGCCGCCTTAATTCCATTTTCATTCAAAATTTCGACTACCTTTTTTGCAGTGTCTCTGTAATGGGTGAAAACAAGAGCTTTTGGTCTTTCATTGGTTAAGTCAGTAGCTTTCTTATCTTGTTCATGTTGTCGTTCATTAATACTCTGAAAAAGAGAGTATCGCTGTTTCAAAAGTTCTACAAGATATATTGTTTTTGGATGCTCTATATTTAGACTATTTATAAGTGTCTGAATCTCTTTTATCCTATTGTCATTCAGCAGCGATTGATGCGCCTTTCCACCATCTTTTTCAATCCTGTTTAGGAAAGCTTTCAGCGATGGAGACCCTTGGCTTTCTATAAGTTCTGCACAATACATAAGTGTAAGAGCTGACGACTGCTGCACCAAGGCGGCATAAAGTGGTCCCCTTAGTTCTTCCATAGTAAGCTCTAGCTTATATTGGATCTCTTCTCCGAGACTAATGAGATCGCTCTTAAAGATCCACTGCGGATGTTTTTTTCTCAGCAATCCTCTTTCTATGAGAAACCGAAGTTTGTCTTCAAGCATCGCACGAAAGTTTGAGCTTATGTATTTGTACTCCTGAGGAATAGTGAACCATTTCCAAGTTACATCGATCGGATTGATATATGGTTTTACATCTCCATCCTCCTCACTCCTGTATTCTATCTGTTCAACAGACAAGTTATTACATACTTCCAGGATTCTTCTTTTTTCTGATCCCGGGCTGGCAGTCATAGCTAGAATAACAGGATGCGATGATTGTTGAACGTAGTACCTCGCAATTGAGGTATAAGCATAGTCTTTTACAGCTCTGTGAGCCTCATCAAAAACAAGCAAGCTAAATTCACTCAGGGAGAGTCTATTCTCTGCGAGGTCATTCTTGACTACCTCGGGCGTTGCAAAAACAAGTCTTATTTCTTCTCGATTCCAAATGGCCATTCTAGTTGGAGGCAGGTTCTTTCCTGTAACTGCTGTCATGCAATCTTCAGGCATCCTTAATACCGAAAAGAATGAGTTCATATGTTGAGCTACAAGCGGTTTGGTCGGAGCCATTATCAAGATTCTTTTTGACTTGTAATTATACAGAAATTCTGCACAAACATGTATGGCTATAACCGTCTTACCTAGAGCAGTCGGAAGAATTACTAGGGTATTCTTACTTCTCGCAGACTCGGATATGTTGTTTTGATATACTCTAAACTCAATGCTGTTTTTTTTTATCAATGGGTGGTTGAAGTATTTAGGTCCATTCTGTCGAGTAAGAGCGTTTTCCACTCTATAAGAATTGATTTATACTATTATATCTAGCTTTAAATATTCTGAGCATGGGTGTGACACGATCCGTAACATGTGCTGAGATATTTTGACAAGTTTTAAGATAACGATAGATCAAAATTAGTATAACGGTCCTGCACTTCGTCTTTTTCGAGATCCAGAATATTTATCTGGTTTCCAAGGTATTCGACTTTGTCTTGCAGACATGGTATTTCACTATTGCGAGCAAGTTTCAATAAATTTATGATTTCCTATTCACCCATCTGGTTCATTTAGTATTTTGTGTAATCTCAAGGAGTGAAAGGTAGTATTGAATTTGTCCGGATTTCTCAGTTAATTTATGCGTGCAATCTCAAAGCTGGGTTATATTCGATTTTGGGTTGGTATCATCTTTCTCTTCTAGTTGTCCTCCCACTTGGTTCTTTCTCCTAATCCCTCCAATAGGATCTCCAGTAGGATCCGTATTTCGGCTTTCTGGAATTCGTCAAGATGCCTTCTCTTCAGGTTTACTTCAACAACGAATTATTTTTTTCTAATGGATCGTCATATTTTGCAAACCGGATGTACAGACAACAGTTGGTTTAAGAGTCGCTGGTTGATTACAGAGAAGACAATAAACAGTTTTCTGCAAATTTAATTGCCTTGCAGCAGCGAACCTCATTTAGTTTGTCATATGTACATTAGAGAGGTGTCCCCTCCCGGGAGGGCGGCAACATTATTTTTGTATTTTTTTACAAAAAGTTTTAAAAAG
>QHBN01000063.1 GCA_003176995.1 Candidatus Nitrosopolaris wilkensis | reverse complement strand
AAATATTATTTCCAAGGATACGATGGTGAGAACAAATTAGTGTTATAGATACACGAATAGAGATGGTAAAGAGGCTTTCTCAATAGAATTGAACGAATTTCTTGGCAGTCTTGAAGCGAAGCAACGGAACTAGGATAGTATTAACTGATATCATTTCCTAACACATATCTACCAAACCATAACTGCGTGTATCCGTTATGTGTGCTCATTTGAACTAATTCCATTCCTGTAGTCCTCCTGATTTTATCTAACGCCTTTGCATCAGTGAAGAAATCATTTGTATTAAATATGAGAAATTCTTTATTTCCATTTTTTATGTGTTCAAAACCACAATCTCTTGTACTGTCGAGTGTGTCCCATATCCACTCCTCACATTCATCTATTGCTAGTTGCATTGACTGATTACGATTATTCATGGTTCGTTTTTGATATCCTTTGTACAGAAATCATAACATGCAATATGTTTTAAATTAATCTTATATAGGAACAATTACTAGCACATTATGATAGGCAGCATTTGGCGCCTCAGTATCGACTTTAGAATAATCCATTCTATGTGAAATTTGTCTCTCTTCACTTGTCAATCTAAGTAGGAATTGTTATTGAGGTGGAAATAGCAGCGACATGAAATATCGATGCTCCAAATAATTTCAATTGCAAGAACATTCCGGAATTAAACATAAAACCAAGACATCCCTTCCTGATACTGATATATTCAATACAGGACTAAGACTCGCTAATGAGCAATTTCGAGGCATCAGAAGAAAATACAGAGTCCTCATATACATATGGAAATGAAGCTTATAAAGAGTACAGAAAGACGAAAAGGAAGACGAAAGGAAAGATCAAGGCACAAGGTGAAATAGTCAAATGGTACTCAATACCCTCTGGACGATAATACTGGTCATAGTGGCAATAATCATAATAGTGCTGCTCCTGAAATTCCTATTCGCGATTTTCATGATAGCACCCACTGGTCTAAATGACGACCTACAAACCTTGAATTTCGTCATTAGTGATTTGAGAATAAGCTATTAGGACTACAGACTCATTTCTTTTCTTTTTAATTTAACTTTCTACCGGCGGCAGGAAGAACTAACACCAAAAATATGAAGATTGGGTTTCAGTTATCATTGTGTAGCCTCGTTGTCTAAACGCAATATTTTATATTATGCGTGTTCTTGCTCTAAACAATCGAGTACATATTAATAATCCTGATACTTTTTAATCCTTAGTGTACATTAACATTGTGCACACGGATCAAACTTATCATTGTAATGATAATGTAGATTTTCCGGACAAACACATAGCAACAGAGCATAGGAATGATACAGGTCATATATTGACCGTGACAACTAACGAGAAATAAAAGTGCAGTCTCTCGATCCTTACACAATAAAATGCCGTTTCCTTCTATTTAGATCGAGAAATAACAAACAGTTACACTATTAATGGAGATAGAAAAATGGGCGGCGACAACAGCAGCGAGAACAAGGAACAAGATCGATACAAAAATCTAAAAACAGCAGAGATAATCTCCGAGACATTACTCGATTGGGGAGTGGATACCATATTTGGTTTATCAACACAAAATAGGAGCAGTGGAGGTGGTAGAAGAAGCAGCACGACAGAGAAATGTAAAGGTCAGGATCTTAATGCCCAGGCATGAATCTAAGGAACAATTCGTGCGAACGTTAACAGAACAACGTCCTCCTCAATCTCACCATATCTATAATTTTGATGTTAGGTATATTGAACAGGCTACACAGGATACTCAGGCTACATTTCTAGTAGTAGATAGAGAGGTTTCATTAGTAATGGAGATAAAAGATGATTTAAGGACAACTTTCGATGAAGGAATAGGCTTATCAACCTATTCTAATAGCAAAGCCGGAGTTTTATCTTATGTTGCAATATTTGAGAATTTGTGGAAACAAACTGAATTATATGAAGATATTAAAAAAGCACATGAACAATTAAAGCTTCATGATAATGCTCAGATAGAGTTTGTTAATGTAGCAGCTCATGGATTAAGAACACCTATCCAACCGATACTAGCTCTATCGGAAATTCTTCTTTCTAAGACAGGAAGTATTGAGCAGTATACTGAATTAGTGGATACTATTAATAGAAATGCAAAGAGATTGAATCGCCTATGCAGATACTAATCTGCGAATTGTTGTGTCGAAGCTATCCTTAAGAGAGCCGCAAGCGGCTAAATCCTCGTAGGTTTGCTCTCGAATTGAAATTGTTTTGTAGCCTTTGTTGGTTACCAATATGCAAGAAGAACAAGAGTTGTAGTATAGAGAACTAAAGTTGATGGAAAAATGAATTTTAAAGGCTATTTAGAATAATATAGTAACCGGCTGGTACTTCAATAAGTAGTCTTCTCGGTCATAAGGTACCAGTCAACAAAATCTTCTGTTGTTTTTCAACTACATTCGTCAACTGATCAATAGTTTTATTGAGCGTTTCATTAATCTCTGAGAGACTATCTATAAACTCCTCAAGTATGTTCGGTGTCCTCTTCTGTTGGCGTGACATCTATTAATACAGGTTTTTCTTTTTCTGAAGGTAGAGAACTACTGCTGCGCATTTTTGCGACAAAACGTTTCTGAGCTTCGGCAATTTGTTCTGGTGTTAAAAATATCCTTAAAGATCTTAAACATCTCTACACTCATCTCAGGAGTAACCTGCTTTTGCACATTCCTGACCTCTTGTAATGCCTGTTTAGTCAAGGCTGTTAGTCCAGAGAATGCAGCCCATTGTTGCTGTTTTTCCGCTTCCTTTTGTTTTATAGTCTTATCCTTTTCATCAAGTTTTCTATTCAGAAACTTCTCCCTCATTTCTCCAATTATGACCCATTCGAGGACATTCCACCATCTGATGAGCTGTTCGATCTTACCCCATCTATCATAATGTTTACCCATACCCGGCAGCTCACGCCCCATAAACCATTGAACCTCATTATGAGTTAAGGGTACTCCACCAGGTGTAACTTTATGCTCTAAAATAGTCTGCACATAAGACCTGAATCCGTTGAATAGCTTAACACGTTTCTTCATTGGCTGAAGGTAATCCTTGCGACGATTTGCAAGATAGGTTTGTATACTGCCGTCTGTCAGTGGTTCAGGTGAGGTTACATCATGTTTTCCATACTCAGCTCTAAACACCGGCGAATCCGGACAATTCTGCCTCCAAATTTTTATATCAAATGATTTATTTTTTAGTTCTCGGTCTATCAAGTCTAACTCGCCATCCCTCTGACGCTTTGCTAAAACCAGGTTTATGAGGTAATAAAATTCAGGTGTTGACCAGCATGTATAATGATCTGGGTCTCCCTGTTTGTTTAAGTCTTCAGAGTAGATATTCATCTCATAAACGGGGGTCTCCCCATAATCAGGCATTATTAATAGAAAATCCCGTCGTTCATTAGAAGTTAAATCTTCTAAGGGATCCTTTAAATCCTGGATCCGCAGAAAACGCTCTTTTTCTGGGTATTTCACACGGTCCACGGCCGTGATACTTTGATAGGCTCCTCCTGTACGCGGGCCTGACATGAAGAATGCGATAAGTGCCTTATATGTCGGATTTGAATTATTAAATAATATCTTGATCTGATCCATACTATATGCGATGATCTCACGGTCTGGTTCCTTGCCCTCAGGAGGTCTTATTTTGGAGAATATTCGTCTCCACGGAAATATGGTTACACCATTTAATTCATATACTGACTTAACATGGGAGATCATACTTCGTTGACTAGCAACCTTAAGCTTTCTTTTTTTCTGAAGCTCCTCTTCGATAAATTCCGTTATACGACTCTCAAAATATGAGAAATTTTGCTCCGGATTCTTGCGGTAATACCAATTCTGTAGTTGCTGCCATTCTGTCAGACCCAGGAATTTCATTAGGTGAAGTGTATATCCTAAGCGATTATTCCTAGTTGTAGTACTTACATAGAT
>QHBN01000062.1 GCA_003176995.1 Candidatus Nitrosopolaris wilkensis | reverse complement strand
GCTGTTGTAATAGCTGTTGACACTGCGAAGAATTTGGACTAGTGAATCGACAGATTTGACCGAATAGTTGCCAAGGACTTAGTTGCGCCTGTACGTTTGGAATTGGTAGTAGAAACGCGAACAGAATAGTAATCGGAAAGAAATACCGCTTATTCATTGTACATTTATTCCTCGGCGTCACTTATCACCTCTACAGCAGCGGTAATAAATTAAGATTAATCTTGTTTTTTATTTATTTCTACCTGACCATGGAACTGAATCATCGATCCAAATATTGATCAATTTGTTCGTCATTAGAAGTCCATGCCCGTTAATCTAAATAAAGAGGAAAATCGAATTCTTCAGAGATATAGCGAAGTGTATCAAAATCAGACCCATCATGACATTCATTGTCCCGGTCGAGTGTTAGATTATTACTATTCTCTCCCTTCGTTTCAATAATATGTTGACATTATCGTATTAGGTCAATTTTGACCTATCTAACAAATACGAATGCTGGAGAAGAAGGACTACTAACAGCACCCCTACTATCTGTAACTGTCAGGATAAAAGCTAGAGTTGCCGATACTTGTGGAGCAATAAATACAGGTCTGGCCGTATTAGGCAACACGCCAACACTGGGCCCAGCAGTTTGAACCCATGAATACGACACTATAGTGCCACCATTTGGGGAAAAACTTCCTGTACCATCTAACGTGACAGGGGAACCGCGGCTCACTACTTGAGAGGGTGTAGTTGCAATTGCTACCGGCGGCTGATTATTGTTATTTCCCGTAATGAATATGTTCACTGTGCTAGAGGAAGAGAGGCCGAGATTATTCGTTACTGTCAATCTAAATGTCAGTGTAGTGCCACCTGTAACAAAAGGAGCTGTAAATGTTGCAGTAATAGTATTAGCACCAGCTAGCGGAACTGCAACCGCTCCAGCTATTTGTTGCCACCGATATGATACTATGAAACCGCCACTTGGATCATAACTTCCAGCACCATTAAGTACTACAAATGCACCCAGGCTCACTACCTGACTGGGACCGGCATTAACTACCGGCGGTTGATTTTGATATGGATAAGGGTTTCCATATTGAGGGGAAGGATATGGATATTGGTTTCCGTATGGAGAAGAATATTGAGACGGGGATGATTGGTACGGCGGGTATGCATATTGAGGAGAAAAAGTAGAAGGAGGCTGTTGAGGAACTCCGTATTGGTAACGACTAGCATTATTTAGAGCAGAATTAGCGCGAGTTATTGTAGAATTAGCTGATAATAGTGCTCTAGTTGATGTTGTTGTATTCTTGATTGTTGTTTGTAACTGTGAAGTTGTAATATTGCATTTATCATTAATATTGTTAGGATTGTTTGCAAGTAATGAAGAGTTTGATTTCATTGATAAACCGGTAATATTTGATGGCACTCCCTCTAAGCAGAATGTTAATCCTGCCAATGTGAATTTTCCTTGTTTTGAAGTATAATTACTTGTAAAATTTCCACCGAGGAATTGATCTGTTTTATGAGGATCGGTGATGTTCAATATATCGATTTTTCTATTGGGTTCTCCAGTTGAAGTATTTTGACCTCCAAAACTATTTATAAAATATTTATCACCATTTCCAAATGGATCGGAAGGCTCATACTTGCTGACTGCAATAACCTTAGAAATTGAATTAAACTTAGTTCCAAGATTTACCTTAAAAGGATATGTGGTGCCGGTGGTAAAGGTGAGTGGCAAGGAGGAGGATGTAAACACTGCCACCTTACATATTGCTGAAAAGGGACCATATACAACTTTAACATGAATCAACGATGAAGAAGTGGCATTAGTGTTATCTTTTACTGTGAGTCTAAATGTCAATACAGAATTGGTCGTCTCGCATGTAGAGTTAAATTTCACAGCAGGTGTGAATGTACTATTTAAATTGACAGAAGGTCCAGTATCTTGTCTCCATGAGTAAGACGTTATCTTCCCATTTAGATAATGGCTTTTGGAACCATCCAGAATAATATTTTTCATACCCTCGTTAACTGTCTGATCTGGACCTGCACTAGCTACAAGAGCGTTGACAGCAGGCGTTGTATTGTTGTTAATAGTGGTAATGGTAGCTGGGCCAAGCGTGCTCGCAACTTCTAAAGCATTTACATGAGAATAGGAATTGGAATGAGGAACAACAGCTGCTGTATGAAATGCTGTGGCAAAGAACAAAGAATTATTATTTACTAATGCATCCACCAAGCTAGCGCTTGTTGCTAATAAAGACAGCGCAACTAAGAGACAGAATAGAACATGAAGCTGTCGCCTCATAGTTTTCTGATCATCTGCTAAATGTTATGACCTGGCAATTATTAAACACATCCTTGATATCGAAGTTATTCGCTTGATTATTATTAATATTGTGCTGACCTACAAAAAATCTTCCTTTAACGGATTGTTGTGTAAGATCAACTCCTCCAGCTGAATTTACTTGTAAGGCAAGTGTATTTTTTCCGTTTTTTCCATGATGTCCCCCTCCATTGTCATTATTGTTATTATTATTCTGGGATGATGAGGAACTCGTTTGTCCCGAAGCAGAAGAGACATCACCGACTATAGTAAGCGAGAAGGTGCCACCACAGCCTATTGCTGGTAATGAGGGAAACCAAGGTGAAAGAGATCCTGTCTGAGTTCCAAACGAAGTTGAAGGCAGAGCTGAAGTTGTTGGTGGAAATACAGAAGGTGGAAAGGTGGTTGTTTGCGATGGGAAGAATCCAGTGCCAGGCTGGAATATACTGCCAGTTGTTCCTGGCTGTTGTATTATCTGTGATGTTGGAGGTGGTGGTATTGGAAAGTTGTTAAAACTAGAGGATTGGGCATGGGCAACGGAAGCGCTATTAATCATAAAAGACGAAATGCAAACTAGGAAGAAGAGAAACATAATTTTTGAAAATATTGCCCTTACACCAAATATTCTCGGCATGAACATCCTATAGTCTCTTTTCTCCAATAAATACTGTAGTGGTTAATATAAGTGACTTGCTGAATCCCATGCTCTAGTTTAATGCTTATGTATTCTACTAGAAGTACTATATGTATTCTAATTACTCTTCACATAACAAAGGGTCGCTGCATATTTTCAGGAACTTAATAGAAACACAATCCGTGCCCTTTTAGAGGACACAGATTGTTTCCGTTTCAAGAGCATATTGGATATCGATAATTTTGTATACGAAGTCACACCTATCTTTATTCTATGACAGAGAAACAACTCTAAATAGAATCACATAAGAGCCAGAATTAAACTCGGCCCATGTTAGGTACAAGTTATTACCAGACATAACCATCTGTGAAAGAAGAGAAGAACCTTGAGTGTTACTTATGTTAATTGCATTACCGAAGCTGGCGCCGTTATCTGTACTTTGAGAAAAGAATATGTTACGTTCCCCTGATTTACCGCCTGTGTCATCGAGCCACATAACATTAACCTCGTCAGCATGTTTATTTTTAGGATTTGTTGACACTATCATGCTTGCGTCTCCTGATAATCCAGGATTATTGCTTATATTAAATGGGGAACTAAACGTTACCCCGGCATCTATACTTCTTGAAAAAAACACGTCAGTATTTTGTGGCGTAGACGAAGGGGAGGAAGAGACGAACGTCCAAATCACATACACGTTATCATTATTGCTAATGTTTGAGAATGCTATCTTTGGTGTATCAGAAGCAAAGTTGTAGTAGTTATTAGCTGGGCCGTTATTGCTTAGCTTGATTGGAGTACTAAACGTTACCCCGGCATCTATACTTCTTGCAAAGTATGTATTCGCAAGGTTTAATGAATGACCAGGGCCACTCTCGAACCATGCGATATATACATTTCTTCCCGACGCAGCTACCTGTGGTCTAGCTGAAAAACTATTGGGATTGGTACTTATATTTATAGGAGAACTGAAGCGAGCACCGCTACTTGTACTCTTTGCGAATAGTATTTCATCATCTACAACGTTACCACTAGCTCTTAACGTAGTATTATACCATACAACGTATACACTATTTCCAGCTAAGGACATCTCAGGCTTTGATGCTATTCCGTTATTGCTCAGACTAATTGTATTGCCAAACGTGCTGCCATTGTCTGTACTTGCCTTGAATAATACTGCACCTGCAACAACGTTGTTTGCACTTCCAATCCACATTACGTAGACGTTATTCGCAGATCCAGCCAGCCTTGTTTCCCCTACCGCACCAAATGAAGTACCTAATAAAAGTGGACTGCTGAATCTAGTACCATTGTCTGTACTTTTTATAAAAAATATTTCGGCAGCTCCAAGCGAATAATCGGACCATATAATATACAAATTTTTGCCAGAAATAGCAATCTTTGGCTCTTGCTTTATTCCTGGTTTATAATTAGTTAATCCGACAGGATTGCTGAAGCTCGCTCCATTATCTGTACTTTTGGAAAAGAAAATGTCAGAGTTCCTTCCTCCTGTACTAGGTGATCCTCCTGTTATAGCCTCGGTCCATACTACATACACGTTATTTCCAGATATGGCAATACGCGGATCAGCTGCGAAGGGAACGACGTTGCTCAGGTTAATTATATTTCTATAGGTTTGTGCATAAGAATGCTGCATCGGGTCTAGTTGTAACGCTGGCATGAGGGCCCCCAGATAGAGAATGGTAGCAAGAACAGACATTAATAGGCGATTACATGTGACATTATGACTATCGCGATTATAATTTTTTTTGTCTCGTTCTATATCGTTAATTTCATCTAGGTAAATAAGATTTTTACCTATCTTCTCCTCTTCTATCCATTTTATCAATAATATTAATATCACTGTATTAATAACCCTGACGATACTAGAACTGGTAGCCGCACCAAAATTAGCCTTCATTTGTTCAACTTCTTTTAGTCGGATTTACATAAGACCAGCTTTAATACACTATATAAAATCTTTCTTCCTTCTCCCAAACAAAACTGGACTAAATTTAGTATCATATACTTTATCTTGGTGGAAGTTATCAGACATATGTATGAGTATCAAAAAAATACTTGAAATTAGAGGCTCTTCAATATGAACAATATGACAGACCGATCGTTAAACTGGTGTAAGGTATTTACTTGCTCTTAACGTTACAGACCAATATTGCGATCACTGAAAAATCATTACCACGTACTGCATCAAACATTACAGCTGTGTTTACAATGGAAAATGTCCCAATGCCAAGCAAACGAACAAGCTAAACCTTCTGACAGTCGCATAGGTAAATTTAGTGTCAGACCACTACTACCATATCTGGAAAACCGTTACTGGGTATCCGCAGATTCTGATTTGGTAAAGAAACAAGACACGAATCTTTATCGCTATGTACTTTGCCCATGACCTTCCATCCCGTTATTTTTTGTGGAATAATTCGGTTACCATACAGGTCTTGCCTTCCCCTGGATTGATCGTACCATAGCCATAGACGCTACCAGTAGAAGTGGTTGATTTGACAGTATTGCAGCCACCTGAATAAGTTGTGTTGTATGATTGGCTCAGAAAAAGAGAGTTAGTTTTGTTGTTACTGAGTGCAGAGACTGTGAAAATACCCGGTTGTAAATTGAGACTGACACCCATTTGTGAACCTCGCACGAAATGATATGCATATGTGTATCCGTCAGGATTGCTAAATGCATTAGTGATAACCTGAGAAAAGTTAGCAGCATTTGCAGTACCAGCTCCAGCGTTGTTAACATGAGTGACTACTATCAGGGTTGGGGATTGTTGACCTTGAGATTGAACAGCAGGGTATGGTATAGCAGCAGTCGTAGCATTAGATGTTGCGGTGGGAGGGTGTGGTTGTTGTTGGTTTGGATAGGGGCTAGGATTTTGGTATTGGGCAGGAGCAGTGGATCCGGAGAGGGGTAGAGCCAGGGGTTGTTGGCTTTGAAATTGATAAGGATATTGTGAAGCAGCATTAGTTGTCAATGAAGATCGGTTTCCTATTCCCTGGGTTATGGATGTTTGAAACTGCGGGGTACAAAATGTGGCGGCATAATTTAAGCCAAATACATTTGCCGGATTGCTATTTGGTAGCTTAGTGTAAACACATTGCTTAGCAAACCCGTTGTTATTGAAAAACAGCCTATTTGAGAAACTTGATGCCGAAGGAGAAGAGCTAATTGCTATTACAATACTAAATATTATGACGATAGTAGTGAAAACTGCTGTCCGGACTCTGATTTTATTAGGCATATAATAGAATTATATCTCTCGTTGCATCGCGACTCTATCGCTTAAGGACTGGATTCTCCTGCAGCACCTCTCGACGCCACTCCAAAACCTCTTGAGGTAATGGGTTTTTGTAGTCTATAGCTACTCTTGTACTATCTTTATTGGCAGCCAGCAAGCAAAAGTCCGTTCCAAATCCCAGTTTCAACACTTCAAAAGCTTCCACAGATGTTACTAATGGATGTAATCTACTTTGTAATGCTCTATATTGCGCTAGACCTTTGGTTGCATTTGAACATATGAACATTTTGTGTTGCTGTGATGAGAACACACTTAATAACTCGATCTTATCATCAATGACGTCAGTAATATCATAGTAGACATGCGGCCTAAAGTCTTTTGTGACAGGCATCTCATAGCTTAATATGTTTGGAACAAATCTACCTGCTTCCAATGTTGCTTCCGCAACCGCTCTATGGTCGTGATGAGTATCTCCCAATGGATGGGTATATACAACATCCGCGTGAGAGTAATTTATTACAGATTCGATACGACGAATCATTTCAACATTCATAGAAAGTTTGGTATCTTCAAAGCTATCAATCCACAAGGTGTCTGCTCCAATAAATTTGGCTGCTTCTATCTGCTCGCAAGTTCTCTGTGCAGGATCACCTGAAGCAGCTCCCCGCGTTAGAGTATACATATAAATTTTATGCCCTTCTCTAACTGCTTTTAGCAGCAGACCGCCGCAGCCTAATTCTATGTCATCCGGGTGAGCGCCTATTGCGAGTATATTCATTATGATATTATCTCGGTGACGTGGATAAAATCTTTATAGGCAAATATTGCAAGTATTTTTCTGAAAAAGATAATTTCTTTTAATTTAGTCGCTCAGACAATAAATCAAAAAAAATATTCCATTTAGGATGCCGAAGCCGAAAAAAGCCTCACCCTAGCAAAGACACATCTTATTAACCCTTGATAAGATAACTGTCCAAAAAAAGGGGACTAATCATAATATATTTCTCTATATTTTTATATGCTAACTTCCACATTATCCAGTTTGATACCTAAACTGCAACGTCTTCATTTGTCCACTTTACTTAGTTCTATAGTAGCAGTCCTACTTATAAGCATGCCCACGACTAGCAGCTCCGCTTATTCAACCAATACTGGCGAATTTATCTGATTCTGTAAAAAAAAAGGAAACCTAACTCGCCAGGCGCTCTTCGAAAAGTTTAATCAGAAATATGATCGTGTTTTGGACTCTGGGTTTGTGATTGCTCGATAAGCCCTAGTTGATGTCTATTAGCATAAAGTCAATGTGTTATCTCTGCCAAGACAGCAGTTAAAGGGATGTGGGCGGGATATTTTGTAATGACTCGAGATGATTATGTCTCGCCCTTTGATGGAGTTCTAGGATTCTAAGATTAAAGCCCTTTCCCTAACGTGTACGCCGCGAGTCGGATTGTTAGGATAGTTATACCAATTAACTAACACAGCTTTTTTTTGTGTAATCTTGACTCTTCCAGTGTGATGGTCAACTGCTAGAGCCATTATCCTAAAGCTATGCTTTGAAGATCTCAAATTTCGATTTGCTAATTTCCGAACCCTCCCTAACGAAGGATATTCGAGCAAAGACGTTCCGTTGTGGCTGTTAACGTATTGAACTCCTCAACAGTTGCCTTATGTAATTTTGCAATGTTTTTACGTCTGTCGTAGTCGCTTAATGAGTTTTAAACATCATGCCTCGATTTTTAGACGTCGTATTTGCAACTAGATAAGCTATTATCTACCGATTGTTGGTACTATCTGCTATACAGCGCACATCAGATCCAAATAAATAGTAAACTTGCCCAGTATTCGGTGGTACAGTTGAACCCGTTTTTTCACCATTAGCAAATTGGTAGTTTACAGCCTTATTCTCTCCACATTCCCCTGTCAGGATTATTGACGTAGGCGCCCCTCCGCAGACGGTGTCTACTGTCTCTAACCCAGTGAGACTATAATGACTTCCATTTATCTTTCCATTGCTAAAGAATCCGCTTTTGGAGAGCAAATTGAAATGAGATAATTCACCACTTTTGTATTCAATATTCCACGTCCCTATCACACCCTTGCTCATCTTCGTGTTTGACAAATCGACTGTAAAATTCGTATGGGAACCACCATCGAAAAACTTGGGTTGCTGATTGCTGCAATCAACGAAGGATTTGAAACGCAATCCATCGTTTCCAAATCCCTCACCCTGGATCGAAACAAGGTTCGTTTTTGCAAAGGCAGATCCTACGTCATGAGAGACAAATAGTAGCGACGACCAAATACTAATTAAAATTAATGCTGAAATTCTAATTTCCATTTATGTGCACAACACATTGGTGCTACTTCATATGATTTTCATAAAAACGATTTGAGGTAAGAACGGTCGTTTTGCCCAGAAAACAAAAAAAACGCGTTAGAATATAAATATTAGCGATTTTATTCGATCTTTCACGCTTATTTGTCTAATTCTATACACGTCTCTTAATAGGGTAAATCTCTCATAAAAATGGGAAAAAGCTATATGTATGCCATGAATATGGTAAATAGTGCAAAACAATACTAATAAAGGAAAAAACGTTAGATTGCTCCCAATTTTACTAGCACTAGCGGCAACAGGGATTTTGTTGTCTCTTTCCCCTATCCTCCCTCACCTTACTATCGCGCAGACCACCAGCAGCATGTACGACAGCTTCTTGACTCCTTATACAATGACAAATGATGGTACCATGTCGCCAAACGGAAAATGGCTAGACGTGTACGGCGGTTACGGCCTCAAAGGTGTGATCAAACAGAACAACAATGGCTTCTTCTTCGAATATCCAAAGACTTCCACATCGCCAGGCGAAACACACGGAACCCTGACAACAAGTACCAAGTCATACGTAGATTTCCAGATGACATTGTATATGAAGACCGTTAAGCAGCTTAGGCAAAACAGCCTTCCTAACTCGTGGGAAACGGCATGGGTGTTTTGGCATTACACTGATAGTTATCACAACTACGCGCTTGTCCTAAAGACAAATGGTTTTCAGATAGAGAAGAAAGATAATAACGTTAGATGCGACTGTGAGATATTCTTGAAAACCTCTCCTACACCAACGGTACACATTGGTCAATGGCAGACGCTCACGCTTCGTGTGACAAATTCTGTCTCCGCTACTCCCCACATACAAGTTTGGGTCGACGGACTTGTAGCAGCTGACTTTGTTGATAACTCAATACATCAACGCAATTCTCCCCAACTGGCAAGTGGCTATATCGGATTGTATGATGAAGATTCACTCGTCAACTTCGATGACGTATCCATGACTCCATCATCATGAAAATCCTACTAATAGGACTAGCTTTGCTAGCAGGACTCGTTCATGTTCCTGTTGCATACGCAATCCCAAGTATGAGTCCATGGCAGCTCTTTCAACATTTATGCCTGTATGTTAGTCCAGGTTCGCCACAATGCATTCAACTGCCACAACAAGCCATCACGACACCACCGTCATCATCAGTTCAGCAGCAGCCAACAACTTCATTCTGTACTACTAATCCTAGCGATCCTGCATGTCAGCAGCTACAACAACAACAGCAACAGGCCGGTCCGCCTCCGGACGGTCCATAACTTCTTTTATTTTGCTCTCATCCAAAAACCTGAATTGAACAATATGCTAGAAATTGATGAGTCGTCCCTGCTTGGGATGTCGTTTAATTGCAGATAATAATAACATTCTGTGTAAAAACTTCCTTGTGGAAGTATCGCACGAGTAAAACACAAGTATAAAATCGCACCGAATCTTATACATAACTGCGAGTGCAAACAAATCATGAGAAATTGTATTTGAATTTCGGTGGTTGATTTAATTGGTGTTATAGGAATATCATACATACAACTCATGGTGCTAATGCTAGTGCAATGATTAGAGCTTAACGTGAAAGTTCTGTACAACAAAGATGATGAATGTAATAACGTGGTATTATGATCTTTTGGATATAATTTGGCTGGAAAATGAATTACCCGGCAATTTTGTTATACCGAATAAATTTATGTCTCGGTAGATTTTCTCTTTGACTCTTGCCCCGCCATCAGAAATAATAGATCTGATTTTACTTTGTCTTTTATTGATTTCGCAGGCACTCCTGCAACTACGTCTTGGTCTTGTACATCATGTATGACTACTGCTCCAGCAGCGACTAAGACGTTAGTTCCAATTTTAATATTATCTTTTAAAGTCGAATTAAGTCCTGTCCAGCTCATATCTCCAATTTTTGTGCTACCTCCAATAATTGTACCTGTTGTAATCTCGCAGTTTTTACCTATAACCACATTGTGAGCTATCTGAACCATAGCATCAACTTTAGTACCATCACCAATCGTAGTGTCAGATAGAGAACCTCTAGCAATGTTGGTGTTTGCACATATTTCTACATTATCTCCTATTTTAACTCCCTTAATGTGAGGGAATCTTACAAGTTCTCCGCTTGGATATCTCTCAAACGCGAAGCCATCAGCGCCTAATGTTACACCTGATTGTATGACGCAATCATTGCCAATATAGCAATTTTGTACAAGGCTTACTCTATCATAAATTATTGTGTTATTACCGATCCTACAATTGTCACCAATTACTACATAATCACCTATATAACAATTAGAACCGATCTTAGCATTTTCAGATATTACTGCACGTTCTGAAATTCCAACCACCTTTTTCTTCTCGTATATTCGTTTCACAACCTGAACAAAAACAAGTCTGGGATTATCCACGAAGATAAACTGTTGTTCTCCAGGTTTTGGATGTACCACTCCTTCCACACTCTTTTTACAAAGAATAACTCCAGCATTTGATTTTGATAAAAGTGAATCTCCTTTTTCTCCATCGTAATAACAGAAAGAAAGCTCATTTTCTGAAGCCTCTTTGATTGAAGATACTCCTTTTATTTTCCTTCGTGTTCCTTCAGATCTATAATCAACACCCAGAACAGATAGGAGCGATTCAATATCCCGTTCCATATATGAATCCTCTGTTAACAATTGTGACGAAGCCTCTCTTTCCATTTGCTGATGACTCTAAATACCATGCCCTTATACAGAAATAAATATTGCACGATAATTTAATAACAATTTCTCCTAAAAATGGTATTTTAGTTCATTGTTGACAGCATGTTGAGATAGCGCTTTACATATAGGGCCTCAAAACTTGGAATAACAAAAATAGAAGCTTACAGTTGTTTTGTTTAATGTAATAACGAAATTCATTTAGGATAGAACCTATATTAACAAAAATAAACAAAATGTTGTATTTATAATACTTTTTCCTTTTAAGATCCAGAATACTCTAAATACTACTAATTCTATTGTAGAATAAAATCCAGATTGACTATCTTAAAAAAGACTATTTATAGAATAAAGCCAGTAAATTTGCGACATCATATTATTTTGTCATTATTTATAATGTTCATAGTAATCGCCCTACCATCAAAAGTCTATAGCTTATATCTACCTCAAAACGCAATTGCAGTGGGACCAGCCGCAACGTCTCAGTGTATTACTGGTTACGTCAAACCTGAGTTATTGTCAACTTCAAGCAACCAAACATTATCAGTACTTGGAACTATAGATCTAACCAAGTCTACTGTTAAGTTAGATCCATTCATGGTTTTACCTGGTTCAAAGTTTACGGCCCGACCTACAAATAGTTCCTTCAGCATTGACCTATTAGATAGTAAAGGAGGGACTCTAGCGCGCTATCCGTTCGATCCCAAAGTGTATACAAATATATCGCAAAATAAAGACAAGATGGCTTTGCTCTCCGAAGCTATTCCATATGTTCCATGCTTGAAAGAAATTGTGATCTCAAAAGATAACAAGGAATTGGCTTCACGCAATGTCGATGATTATCCTCCAAAGGTCAGGATCATTTTCCCAATTGGTGGTGAGATTCTTACCGGGAATATCACTGTAAGATGGCAAGCCACAGATGCTGATGGTGGCAATCTAACTTATTTCGTACTTTATAGTACTGATACTGGAAGGAGTTGGCAAGATGTAGCATCAGATATCAAAGATACAGAGACAACAGTAAATATGGCAGCATTGCCTGGTACTACTGTTGGCCTCTTTCGTATAATCGCGACAGATGGAGTGAATACAGGCATTAGTGATTCTAATAGCACATTTAATGTACCGTCGACTAGTATTACCGCAGGCTAACTAATAATATAGTAACTTTGCACTTATTGGGATGATTGTTCATACTCCGTATAATATAACGAAAATGAAGTCAATTACCATAAGGCAAGTTTTGTGTTATATAAATTTGGCATAAAACTATTGATCTAGCTGAAAAAGCATGAAAGGGGCTACCAAACAGACTGAATTTACCTTTGTAATTCCCCAGAAAGGTCAGATTGGTATTTGTAAGATATAAAGGGACAAAATTGTCACATTTTCCCAAACCTCTTTTTATAACGGTATTATATAACCCTTTTCATGACTTCTAATGCAGCTTCCTTTGTTAATCGTATGACTATTGCATTGATGAGCGCTATAGCGGCGTCTGTATTGATTGGGAACGTAGTAGTAACCAACAATAATAATAATCTTACGTTAGGTCATATGGCAATAGCACAAACCCAGCTGTACTCTTCTGCTCACTCTCACGTTCCAGGGTTGTTCTACTACCCTCAAGACCCTTTTCATTCTTTGTTTCCAATCAGCAATATAGAAATGTCGAAGTTTTTGGATAAGGCTGGAGATGCAATGTCGAGATCTGGAAGTTTCGCGCAACCTTATCTGCAAATTTTGTCTACTGCTATGACTGCAGATGGTAACTGCGATATGTGTCTGTTTATCAGGTATATGCCGGGACCGATAGGAAAGGCTGGAGTTGCATACACGCCAGTTCAGACACTAGAGCTTACTGGTGCAAAACGAATAGTTTTTTTCGCTAAGGGTGAATTGGGAGGGGAGAACATAGCTTTTGTAGCTATTGGTAAGCCTTCGAATACTCCGCCAGTATCGCCTAACATTTTTACAAACTTAAATTTTGCAGTTATCAGCAAAAATGTTACCTTAACTAATGATTGGCGAAGATATCAATTGAGTCTGAATGGTATCGACTTCAAAGGCGTGACCGACCAATTTGGCTTTATAGTATCAAAAGTCAGAACTCAAAGTCAAGTTCCTAGTTCAAACAACCTTTATCCGTTGGATGACGCAAATGCTAATCATATAGTATTCTTCTTGAAAGGCGTTACAATTGATAACATGCCTGCGATAAATCCACTTCCTACGGTACAATTATCGTCTACAAATACAACAAGAAAAAGTTAGTCGCACCTTTTCAGTCTAAAGGAAGACGTTGTTGGGATAAGGTGCGCGTATCAAAAAAAATCCTGCCCCGGGCATGAAATTTACTGCTCTTCATTTGTTCATTTGTTTTGCCTTTGCATCGACGGCATAAGTGACGGTGAATTTGGTGCCGTCTATTGTATGAAATGCCACTGCCTTAGCTACAAACGGCATAGTGCCAGAATCAAAAGACGATACTACTGGTGGTCCATTAAACGGCTTTATCAGCGAAATGGCAACTTCTCCAATTGGCTCATGTGGTACTTCTGATGAAAGACCAAGCGGCGCTGTGACTGGTCTGCCATGGTTTAAATCTGTTACTAGACTTGAATTGTAGTCGTACAGCAGTCTTAGCTCAACCGGCTTGGACGCAGTCCATGATACTGTGCCTACCCATAATTTACCATCTTGTCGTACTGGCAACACAACAACGGCCTGATGTGCTTGATGGCCTATCAACGCGTCTACATGAGACATTGCAGTAGATTCCGTTGTGACAGTATCGGTTTGTGTTCTTGCGGCCAATGTACTTGTAGAATTGCTTGATGTTGGTACCGCCGCGTGTGTAGTATTTACAAGATACAGACTAGCGCCGAATAATATGGATAATGCTGCCAGCATATGCCAAACCTGTATCATGGGGGACAACTCGCATTAGCATCTGCTACTGAACCGTTAGGACACTCATGTGCTGTTGATGGTGGTGGGCCTGTGGGTGGTGTGCTGTTAGAGCCTTGAGTTGGTGGTGTGCTGTTAGAGCCTTGAGTTGGTGGTGTGCTGTTAGAGCCTTGAGTTGGTGGTATTATACCCGGAAAAGCTGATGGGTGAATTGATTTGTGCAGCAACGATGAAGGTACTGCTGCTGCTGTTTTGT
>QHBN01000061.1 GCA_003176995.1 Candidatus Nitrosopolaris wilkensis | reverse complement strand
TCAATTAATATGTCTGAAGTCCCGAAAAAGGAACGTATCGAGATTATTAGTGAACTCATAAAAAATGAGGAAATAAGACGCATATATCTCCAAGCGACCCCATATTTCGCGAATCAAAAATAGCCCACTAAGAGAATGAAAAACAAAACACATGTAATTCTATCGAATGTGGATAATAATTGATTAATTCTAATAAATTACTATATAGCTCTACCACTTGACTGGCTTATTTTATGAAAATATGCCAGTTGAAATGATTAAGGCAACTCAGGCGTTTCGTGAAATTACATTGTCCATTGCTACTTTTTGCGATTTCATGAACATTATTTAGAAAGGTACAAGGGATAAACGATAGTTGATTGTTTGTCCTGCTGCTAATACATCTACCCGTTACATATGATTTGTTAAAGCATTTTTATGTCTACATCGCTATAATGTAAATCACTGTGTAGTGTTACGAGCCCCTATGGTTTACTTTTTTTTGCTTGCTTGCTATCGGGAAATTAGATAGTAGTAGTTTTTAGTAAGGCAAATCATCATCAAAACTATAGCTTCAAATACGATAAGTCTAATATACATGTGCAACAATAAATGGTTATATAAGAACAAGATTGGCATGAAAAGATTGAAAATATCGCCTTCCTTAGGTCTGTCAGCACTACGGAAAATGGTACCTGTCTTACCTGTGGTTTTTGTCTGGGCAGTGATGGCGAATAGCGCCTCTACCTTGGTATATGCTCAGTTTTTACCGCCTCCAACGACGACATTCCAACAACCTGTGAATCCATTCCCCGTGACTCCATTCCAACAACCTAGCACAACGTTTCCATCCCAATCTGGAGGACCTGGAACAGGATTCTTACCTCCATCAGCAACGACATTTCCCCCTTCAGTATTCCCTCCTACGAGTTCTTTTCTACCTTCAACCTCGTTTGCGATTCCCACAGGATCTCTTTCACCCTGGTTTCCATCAGTACCAGCTATATCATGCGGTGGCACATTCTCATTTACAGTAATAGGACAAGTTTCCGATCACAAAGGCGTAGATAGTGGCAATGGCAAACAAAGAATTGCCATACAGATTAACTCGGCTGGAGGCATAGACCTTAGCCAGCAATCAATTAAAGGAAAAATATTTGTAGGTCAGCACAATATTGATACTAATCAGGGAAATAACTTTAATATCAAAAATGTCTTCAATAACTGCCAGAGTTTAACCTTTAGCAGATGACAATAAAACCTATAGAAAAGACCTGAAAGTTAGTTAAACTTTAAACTCTTCTAATGATACTATTACTGCCTAGATGGCTTCCTCACTATTATAGTGAAAATCGCAACTTATAGAATAACCTCGGTCTTGGTCTAGGTGATCGCATTTCTTGTAATTGAGACCTTCTTTGGAGTCATCAGTCGATGCTTACACTAATGTAAAACGAATGAGACTTCAATTAAAATGACTATATTATTATCGACGTCATATAGTCATCTTATCGCCAGCTTTAAATGAGCAGATAAAAAATTTTACTCGGATTGTCAACTTAACAAGAGAGTAATTGGCCCACCTATTATGAAGTCGTACTATTCGATGTAACTACTTGACAGTTATTGAATGTATCCTTAACAAGAAAGTCAATTCCAGTATCTTGATCACTCTTCTTATCTATCCACATTTTTCCTGCTACCGTATTGTTTCCATAAACGGATGTAATCTGTAAACTAATCTGGTGGTAGCCACTCTTTTTGTAATGTTGGGAACCGAGGGATGCCAAACCATCTATTGTAAGCTGGAAGGTACCAGGGCATGAAGAAGCCGGTAATGATGGAAACCATGAATGGTATTTTGGCGGTAGTAGTTGTTCATGTTGTTGTAGGGGCTGTTGTTGTTGCGGGAACGAGGACTGTTGTTGTAGGGCTTGCTGTTGCAGGAACCAAGACCGTTGCTGTAGGGCTTGTTGTTGCTCTGGTGATAATAATCGTGTGGTCAATAAGGAGGAAGATGCGGATAACGATGACGACGATGGTTGGGACAATGGTTCGTACAATGGCGTTGGTGTTCGTTGTCGCAACGATAATGATGACGGCGGCGATAAAGGGCCAGACTGCGGCAATTGCAGTTGTAATGATCGCTGCTCGACGGGTTGCTTTGAGGACGCGTAGGAGGGAAGTTGCAAAGATGTATTGCCTGTGCCGTTGGTATTAGTACTGTTATTACCGAGGGAAGAGCTTTGTATTCTGGGAGTAGCTGATGCCTGTACAAACGCGGCGAGAGGTACATTGTTACAGTTGATCAGGCTTACCGAAATCAGAAGCAAAAATAGAGTTGTAACCATTGTACTAGTGTTATTCTCTGAATCAAATATTCTTACCACTTTCGATGTGGCATTTCTATCGCCCATTTCTTTGTAGAGTTTTCTGCAACACAACATGTTCAATTCGCCTTTCTCTCTTTTTTATCTAAAAGGATTCCAACTTTCACTATATTTACTCATTACTCACCAATGATATAGACCAAAGATTTAGTAGTCAATAGAAGAATTTCCGCCGAGCTAATCGTTATATAGTCATATTCCTTCCCATAAAATGTGCTTAATCTAACTGTACAATGTGTTATGGAAAATATGGATAGCTCTATGTGACTAGAGATAAGAAATAAGATTCGATCTCTTGTGCGAAAACCAGACTAGGGCATTTTTTCTCTAGAAAGGCCGATCATTTAAGTTTTAAATAAGCGATTTATTACTCATGTACAGGCATTCTGATCAGGAAAGATGTGTAATTATAGACTAAAGAAAATAACAATAGAACATAGAATTAATAGAGCGCTAAATCCGGAGACCTGGAAGAGGGAATAAGCAATATGGAGAGAATACTAAGGCCTATTTCAAATAAGGAAATCCTAATTGTGCTCCTGCTCATTCCTCTGATGTCAGCTGGCATGGTGAACTTAGTCCAACAATCAAAAGGGTCTCATGGTAACAGCAATAACATATTTCAAGACAACGGCAGCACATCGGACAGAAATGGTAATAACAATATACTTTCGGATACAAGCAAGACGACATCAAGCAATATCGTTACTAAAGTTAGTGGGAATGAGCAAGTTTCAGGCAGCGGGTCGGGGGACGTTACATGCCCCAATGGAAAACATGTTGACAACGCGGAGATTTCATTCGGTGGCTTTATGAGTAGAGTACCATTGTACGGAAGTTGGGAGGTTGTTGCTGTTAATAGTGACTCTGGCAACTCGTTAAATCAAGGAGGATCCTTTCATAGCGGAAGTATCGGAGCAGACCATTACAGTCTTAACGGTAGGGAAATATCCGACAAGATTTGTGGAAATAGTAGTACTAGTAGTAATATTCAGACTACAGCTACCCTTAGTGGACAATGCGGGCTAGGTGTAACAATTGAGCTAAATGCAAATGACGGCGACAGTGGAACTTTTACTGGAAATGCAGATTGCATTGTTAATCGATCTCCCTAAATTGAGATCTTGTTTGCAGCTGCATAATATTTGAAGATGAGTGAATCTGTGTCGGTTGAGAAATGTAATATTCTGGTAGAGTGTGGGCGTTTTCATCATAGCTGAAAATGTCTGTACTTGTGGAGCAATAAATACATGTCTGGCTGAATTAGGCAAAACGCCAACACTGGGCCAATGGAAAACCATTAGCGTCCAGATAAATGATTTAAGAGATATGTACTAACAAAAATTTACTTATCTATCTACTCCAGAATTGAGTATCACTCTACATTGATTCCTATGCCATGCCATTATCCTAACGTTCCTATAATATTATAGATATTTTACTGGGATCTATGGACTTGCGCCACCCAGGACATTTTACCCGGATCACAGGTTACTATTGCAGTAGCCGTAGGACTTTTTCGAATTTTATCCATATTCACCCTCCTTTAGGATAAAGGAGTACATTTTGGGGAGCTATGATGGCACATGAACGATTTCTGAAAGCTGCCTGTGTTTGCTGTTTTAGCTGGGGCATATTGGGGAGTTCACTATTGGGTTTTACCTGTTTTGTTTATCGTCCTCAATGGGAACCTTTGACTGATTATTATTTGATGAAACGATATCCTGGATATGACGAGGAATTCAGAGGTTGCAAGAAGGAATATTTTAACCGATTTTGTTGCAAATCGTCTCAATCCACCGTGAAACGAAAAATTACAGAAACAGAAATCCAGACATGTATGTCCCGACTTCGTTGCTTTTGTCGTTATTGCTATCCTGCTATGGGTATCTAACGGATTATTCTGATCGTGTATGGCAAGGTCATTTCCTGCTCTTTTCAAATACCGATATCAGTTAAGAATTAAAGAAAGCTGTTAGAGATAGTAAAACACTGGCGAAGGAAAAATGATGAAAAATCACCTAATCTTTGGTGTAATCTTAATTCTTATAGGTGGAATTGCTAGTTTATTACTCGTGATAACTCCCTCTCAAGCGCAGCAGATAACACAACAAGCACCATTTACGCAACCTCAACCCCAACAACCTCAAATGCAGCAACAAATACCACAGCAGCAATATCCTCTACAACAGCAGCCACCACTACAACCACAACTGCAACAAGGTCAGCCTCTTTACAACCAGAATCAAGTAATTGCATGCCTTAATCATGTTCTTGTAGATAGTATGGTGAAAGCTGGTACTACTCCAAGTTTGACACTTCATAATAACACTAAAGGAGTTGCACCAGGGTTAAACCAGACCTTTATTCAGAATGCGACAGACACCCTCGATTCGTGTATTATTCCAATGAGGAGGTAATTGACATTATGTTAACAGGATTCTAAACGATTTGTTCTTTATGGTAATTATAGACTGTTATTTGAGCATACAGCTACGAATAGTGTCGAATCGTCTCCGTCAAAATATGTTTAGAATGATATAAGACTCCATAAAAAGCAAGAACGCAGATTTGCTTTATCATTCTTTGTTTAAACCCGTAACAAGTTTTGTATGTGGGAAATGTCTCTGCGGCGGCATCTGATACAAATCTTAAACTCTGTATAGAGGTAGGGAAGAACACAACTTTGCAGCGGGTCATTACAAAAGTCACAGCATTTTGTTTTCATTCGTTATCTCTATTTTATGTTAGGCCAAAAACTCGTCCAGTCACAGAGAGATAGTTGATGCTCAATTTTTCTTGGCATAAGTTGTCCTTTATGCGTAATCGAATATGTATCGATATTTTTGTAACTTCTGACAAAATTCATTCCCTTATTTTGTCCAAAATGTGGATGTGGTTACTTACTGTCCCACTTGGCGCTGATCAGGACCTGTTGATTCGCTCCCGCCACTTGTTCTATTAGGCTGACATGAGTTCCCTTTCGTCCTGCTGCACGCTCTTTGTTTAATTGAGCAGCTCACCATCGCCTGCTGTCTATTTAAATTCCACCATGGTCTTATCTAAATGGCCTCTGTCGTTTATGAGTGAAAGTATATTGATCATAATAACAAATTTGTTTGTTATTATGAACTGACAACAGATGTTTATCAAGGAACCACTATATCAACATAAAGTAAAGCACTGATAGTTGAGAGCTGACCAAGGAATTTGGAATATTTATCGCCTGATTAAGCGCAAAATCAGCAGAACTTGAAACAAACAGCGAAGCCGAAGAAGGCAAGAGAATATTCCAGACTTGTATTTCCAAAAGATCTTGAAACACTTTCTTTTGTTAATCCCTTTCAATCCACTGCTTCCTCTTATGCGGATTAGAACACGCTTGTCCGAAGCTGTTTCCGCTATATGTTGGTGGGAATCTATTCCGTCTAAAACCATAGGATGATTGTGCGCTTTACAACAAGTACCCTTTAAGTAATCCCTTGCGTGGTCATGGTCACATCTTTCAGATATGAAATTCAAATGAAAATGGTCTTGGTATTGAGTAAGGATTTTGTTAAGGTTGCTAATACGAAGGATATTGAGCGCTTATAATGGCACATTAATTTCCCGGGTACCAGACAAGAAGCTTAAAAGCCTGCTAAGTAATCTTTTCTTAAAGACTGATAAGCAGTCCGAATGTAGTGTTAGA
>QHBN01000060.1 GCA_003176995.1 Candidatus Nitrosopolaris wilkensis | reverse complement strand
GGTGTATATAGAATGGTCCCAGGCTCTTCAGAGCATAAGAAGGGTGCCAGATGATTTATAGGAAAAGATCAAGTTCTTATTTCTGCTTGAAAATTCAAATAAAACTATATGACATCCCGTTCTTCCTTTTATAAAAGTTCTACTCATAGATTGTACGTAGAACCGACGCGACTGGCAAATACAGAGTGTAGCATAATCATTTTGAGTTTGATGTTGATTTTTGTATTTGACCCATTGTAAAATATTTTTTGGTGTTTCCCTCCCATCGTGTAATTATTGGTTATGTATGGTCGAAGATTTAGTCTTGTCTCTTCTTCAAACTCGGTCGTATCCTTTTTAGAAGCAATGCATATATTTCTTGTAAACATTTATCTTCTTCTTTCCTTATTTGTAACCATTCTCATGTTCGAGGGCAAGCTATATTCTGGTGCAAAGATCATGAACTATTCTCCATGTCTGCGTTGGAGTTTCTAGAATTGTAGTAAGATATGTTGCTAAAGTCTGAAATTCGAAGTGTTCGAGAATTTAAAGGGTCTTGGATACTCATAGTATCTAAAGCTCTTGTTATCTAAAACAGCCGTTATTTTGGGAATAAATACTTGATATAACATGAGTAACTAAACCAGAGAGATGAAATAAGTTACTCATACTCCCGACTCCAGATCTACACAGTCATTTGCATTTAAGACTTAACAAGAGAGTATTCATATGAGGCGAGTCTTTCTTCCTCATTTTCATTGTATGATCACATAAGCAATATGTTAAGAATTCGTACTCCATCTGCCGTTAAATTCGAATCAGATAAAATTTGAATTTGTAAAGAAGCAATCAATTCATTTATTGTTTGTTGGATATTGAGAAAACTTCGAATTTGGTATTTTTATTCAAATAGAAATCAAGGATGTTTGGATTATACGATACGTTCGACGAATGTCGTACAAGAGTGAAATAGTAGAGTTGTGCTCTTACCAATCATATGGGTGTATCAAGCCTAGCAGAAAGTGTGTATTTAGCTTGGAAAGCATCGCGACTATCTCCATTAGAAGCTCTTAGAAGATAGAGTGCATATGATGGTATTCTCAATGGGACAACGTAATATCATATGTTCTTCATGTAAGAGTAACAAGGTAATAACAGATCATGAATCTGGAGAGGTCATTTGTAGTAAATGCGGTCTAGTAATTTCTGATAATATTCAAGAAAGCCGAGCAGAGTCTTGTGCTTCTTTTACGACCGATGCAATATATGATAGGGGTAGGAACGCCGGACTTCCAAATTCTTTAGCACGTCATGATAGGGACTTTCTACTATTATAGGAAGACCGAATAGGGACGCTAGTGGTCACATACTGGATGCAGCTATGCGTTCTAGGATGGAAAGGCTAAGAAGATGGGACCATCGAATAAAGACTAGTACATTTAAAGTTGGAAACCTCATGGTTGCCTTCAATCAACTTGACACATCAAAAGACAAACTTGGACTACCTGATACAATAGTTGAGAATACTGCTTATATTTATAGAAAAGCTCAACAAAGAGGACTCGTACGTGGAAGGACGATATCTGCAGTATCGCATGCTGCTATGTATATTGCCTGTAGAGAGTTAGGAATTCCAAAGACATTAAAAGAGATCGCTGTAGTCAATAATATAAAACGTACAACATTAGCAAAAAGTTATAGACTGCTGATCAACAAACTTGACATAAAAATCCCGAACATCGATCCTACGAAATGCATTACTAAAGTTGCAAACAAAGCTAATCTGAATGAAAAGACCAAACGTAAAGCTACGGCTACTCTGATCATCAGTTCATTTTTTTCATCATGTGTTCATTGCTACAGTTAAAAGAACTCTTTCTGGATCTCGATATGGATATAATGCATCCATATTCACATAAGACTCATGCTTTTCTGGATTTACCACGCCTATCCTTTTCGTCAGCCCAGCCGCTTTCGGGTGACTAAGGCTTGCTAATTTGAGCCAATTCCGAACGAGACCTTATTACTACTCCTCTCTTCTTTGTGATAGAGCCGTGCGCATCAATTGGATTAATCTCAATAGCGAAGGTCTTCCTTTGGAAGCAGGTAGTCTGAATAGAAAAATACCTCCTATACTGGTGGCAGCAAATACAAAATTTGTCGATAGATGTTGAAACAAATGTTCTGAATGAGTTGGACAAAAAAATACACAGACAAAACGCAATTATGATTGAACATCCTGAGTTAGGGATACAACTTATCGTTTGGTGTTCTTAGCATATAATCTCATGCTTATGACATGCGTGAAAGAAAAGTTCTCGGTGGAATAATATAAGCGGAGAACTGAGGTATTAAGATGCTGTTAAGCTTGTGATATACTATTGGGATACAAAAATAGGAATGAGAACGAGAGGGTTGCAGTAGTTACTGGTAGTTCGTCTGGTATAGGATTTGAAACCTCCTTGTTGTTAGCAAAAAATGGATTTGATACCTATGCTACAATGCGTGGCCTTGACAAATCCGGCAAAATTTCAGATAGTGCCAATAAAAGCAAACAACCAGTACATATTATACAACTTGACGTAACTGACGATAAATCTGTTAAAGAAGCAATTCATAAGATCATAAATGAACAAGAAAGAATAGACGTGTTGGTTAATAACGCAGGTTATGGATTGGTAGGACCATTAGAAGAGCTTTCGATTGAAGTATTTAAAGAACAATTTGAAACTAATGTATTTGGTGTTATCAGGGTAGTACAACATGTCATACCTATTATGAGAAAACAAGGACATGGCACAATTGTGAATGTCAGCTCTATAAACGGTAGGATGGGCTTTCCACTTACTTGTGCTTACGTTAGTTCAAAGTTTGCTTTGGAAGGATTATCGGAATCTATGGCTTTTGAAATAGAACAATTTGGGATAAAGAGTATACTTATAGAACCTGGCTTAACAAAAACTAACTTTGACATTAATTTAAAAATAGGAAAAAGCGTATCTAGTAATCCTAATTCACCATATGCAGAAATAACACAAAAGAGGGGTTCAGGATTTAAGCCTAGATTTGAAAACGGTGCTTCTGCAAAAGAAGTAGCAAAAGTCATCTTAAAAGCAGTTACATCAGAAAACCCACCAAAATTAAGATATCTGGTAGGTGATGACGCTTTTGAGCTTATGGAAATAAGAAAAATAGTTCTGACACAGAGTTTAGAAAATTAGTGATGCAAAGCGTCCTAAAATAATAATAGTAAAAACAATACAGTTGGTGGTCCAAGAAGGACCATGTTAAAAGAAGATACATCGCATATAATCACGCGGCGATAATTAAGTCAACATAGAGATACTTAAAAGCCAAACTTAAAAGCCAAACTTAAAAGCCAAAATGACCGTCTACACAAGACCAAGGAATAGATACTATTATCCTTAGAATTAGCTTATCTGTGTTTCTTGTTATGAGATAAAGGGGATATTTAATAACTTATTATTCTCAATAACATAATACAGTGGAACCTTCATGATCATAGATTGCCATGTCCATCTCAACCAATACGGGTGTGCTACTCAGATTCCTTTAGAAGAGAGATTGCAATCATTACTTGATACTATGGATAATTATGATGTTGATTACTCACTTATTCTTACATCCTATAAAGTTACTTCAGATAGGCCCTCCACCTCCAAAATAATTGAAATCACCAAAAAACACGACAACCTTGGCGTGGTTGCTGGTTTTTCAATAGATAATCATAGTGACGAAGACCTTCAGAATTGTAGAAGATGGTTCGAAAAGGGTTTCATTAAGGCGATAAAGCTCTACTGTGGCTACGAACACTACTATCCTTATGATAAGAGATACCAACGAGTGTATGATTTGTGTGTCGAATTTAATGCCCCAGTCATGATTCATACGGGAGATACTTTTCTAAGGGAGGGTAAACTCAGGTTTTCACATCCAATAAATATCGATGATGTTGCTGTTGATAACCCTGATCTAAAGATAGTTATGTGTCATCTAGGGAACCCATGGATTATAGACTGCCAAGAAGTATTATACAAGAACAAAAATGTTTACGCAGATATATCAGGATTGTTCTATGGTGATTTTACGCCGGCCTCTGAAAAATATTTGGGAAAAAAGATAAAAGAGTTATTGAATTATGCAGGTGAACCACGGTACCTCTTATACGGAACAGATTGGCCAATCTCCGATATGGGCGGGTATTTCAATTTTTTCCAAAAGATCAAACTCAACTCCCAAGAAAGAGATCTTATAATGTTTAAGAATGCAAAGGTACTTTTCGCTATCTAATGTCAATATGGTGATCCAGATTGTCAAAATTCACATGGTCCGCATTTCTATGCCAATCGGCAAGAAAAGATATATGGATTATCAAATTAGTAAGACAGCGAGGACAATCGAACTTAATTCCTCTTTCCAATCAATCTCGTTTCATCATTTCCTGTCTGATTATATGCAGCAACGATCCTAGCATAAGGTTCGCCAAATTTTGTCATTGATCATCATCTTTGTTTAACTCGATAGCAAATTCATTTTCATAATATCACATATATGCGAATTAATGGTCTAGTATTGTGAGATGCATTGCTATCTTTTGAAGTCATTAACTTCCCTGTCTTTTAGTTGTGATTCTCTTATTTCTTGTTGCCAGGTATGAACAAGAGTAACGTCTACTTTTTTGGTTTCAGAGTCTTCTACAGAAGGAAACCTATTGTCTAAAATAAATGCATATGCATCACTTGCTGATGGTTTAAAGACATCATTGATTCTTGTCCCATGATTACCATAATGTGTATTCAGATCCTGGTTAGTAGCATTACTTTTCCAAGCTGGAACGTATCTTCTACTAATTATCAAAACTCCAATTTCGCTATATGTATCCTTTACCTCTATATCAAAAGACAGCCTATAATCAAACATAAGTATAAGATTTACACCAAAATACAGTATCTCATACCCATTAGAATCGCCAGGCGGTATATTAAACTCATTGATATTTCTCATAACATGTGGAAGAACTTTCATGATACTTGTATGTGGATATATAGCTGTGTCAGTATATAGGAATGTTTTACCCGATATAACGGAAAAATAACAACGCAGTAGAACTTCAATTGTAATGCCAGAATAATTGCTGACCGGATCTATTGATACACAGTCAACCAGTATTAGAATAGTTTTTCCGCAGCAGGATGCTTTAGACGAAATCGTTTAACCGTAAATAGGTTTATTTTTATCCTCCCTTACTTTCTTGCATGCTAAAACACAGCCATGAAAAAGTAATTTTACAAACATTAGTACCATGCATCCAGGGCTTTGGTAATGTTCGTACTACTTTGTCCATATTACCAATACTTTGGTTGCAGATACAAGATCAGTTTTTATTGTTATAACATTATTTATTAATCTGGATGGAACTTCAAGAGCTCAGATGCTAAATATGCATTTTCAATACATGAAAGTAGCTAATGTTCGTGTCCGTTACGTTGCCACTGAATCCAAAGGTGATCCTGTCTTGCTGATTCATGGATTAGGTGGCTCGATAGAAAGTTGGCTAAATAACGTTGAGGCAATTTCATCTCGCAATCTTCAAGTAATTGCACTCGACCTACCTGGATTCGGCCTAAGTGATAAGCCCAAAATAACGTACAATATAGAATATTACTCAAAGTTTATATCGAAATTTATCAGGCGATTGGGGATAGATTCTCGTTCTTTGTGTATCATTGGTAATTCACTTGGAGGCCATATTGCAGCAGAGTTTGCTATAAATTATCCGTTAGCAGTCTCTAAACTTGTACTTGTTAGCCCTGCAGGCGCTTTGCCTGTTTCATTTAAGGCAACACCTGAATTACATAATTATATCAATATTGTGAAGGCAAAGACAGTGCAACAAGTAAGAAGAGGTCTCTTAGGCATAGATAAAAATGTCAAATCTATTGAATATAATTACGCAAAAATGTTTTTTCAGAGATTGAAATTGCCTAGAGCTAAAGAGGCATTTATGTCCGCTTTTAGTGGGAGTGCACATGCACCCAGGTTAAATGACCGATTACACAAAATCAAGGCCAAAACACTATTAATTTGGGGAAAAGATGATCAAATGATTCCTGTAAAGTTTCTTCATCCTTTCATAAAAATGAAAGACTGTAGAGTAATTCTCCTTGAAAATTGTGGTCATTCAGTACATATGAATAGCTCAACGCTTTTCAATAAATTTGTTATTGACTTCCTTAAGGAGTAGATGCCTTAGTGGAACGATTGAAGAGGTGTTGAAATAGATAAATGTCTACATCTTCAAATGTGGACACAAGACGTATAGGAAGGGAAGGGAACGATCTGTAATCTTCAATTAGGAAAGATTCCCTAAACCATATCTTGAATTGCGCAAAGATACTGCAGTAGTTGACCTATCTCTTAGTCTACCAGAAAATGATGAGCATTTAAAGAAGGCTTTTGAGAATCCTTATCAGGAATCTACAAGTCGAGATATATTATCTAGTAATGGTCAGACCAAGACTTGTACAGTAACCAAGTCGTTAAGTGGATAGCAAGAATAGTACAACCCGATGACCGCATATACAAGCACAATCTGAAATGGATTGTGAATATGTTAAGAAATACAGAGGAAGTCAAGATACTACTTCATCTTGAGAGCGTGCGGTTTCTCGACATATACTACTAATATAATATCTGAACGGAGAATGGTTACGTATAGATAGGCACTATTTGCCTCATAAAATACGTAATAAGAAATGGATGCATATTTAGAAGAAGACTTTACGACCTTCTCATCTACTGGCTACAAAATCCACATGATCCAGATTATGGAGCAAAAAAGAAAAGAGCAGAAGAGATAGGTAGTGAGTTGTACGCAGATGGAAGACTCGATGCTATGGAGAATATGTTCCATTCAATTGAATTTAGAATCAAAGAGGAGATAGATAAGGATGCCAGGCCGTATCGTGCTTGGTGGAATAATATAAGCGGAGAATGGAGGTACTGACAATCTGGGACTTGGAAGATTTTTATAATTCACATTTATGCATGATTAGTAGGGATGATATATGGGTAACCAAAAGAAGAGTCTTTTAGCATAGCTTAACTCCTTAGTAGGAATACAGTAATATTTTAAAAAATCCATATTATATAGCAATGAAAATATCCCGTTAGTGAAGGCGGCATTTTTCTATGGTATGATAGCATCTTTTTTGTTCATTCTGTCAGCCGCTTCTATGCTGCCCCGGCAACCAAATGATTATATTTTCTTGCCTATCAGATACGCAGAAGCCTCATCGCATCATCATAATAATCATACTTCTCCCACCAGCAGTCATGCAAACAACAATAGTAATAGTAATATTAAACACTTTCACCCACCAGCTCATTCAATACTAGTTTGTTGTGCCTGGAATGCCCAAATTACAAATGGAGAATTAACCTATAAGACAAGCGGTGGTAATACAGCTGAACGTCAAGCTCTTAATGCTGCTGCCGATACATGGATGAAGAGTGTAAAAGGATTGAAACTGACACAGGTTTCTGGAAAAAAGAGTACTGCAGACATAATATTCGGATTCCAAAATAGCGCTGCTTCTGGCAGCAGTACTATTGGTGGCAAATCCAGTTTTGGAGATACAGTGGGACAGACAACAACCTACTTTGATGGCAGTGGCTACGTAGATCGTGCCATTGTGAATATAGCAACAAGTGCCTTTGGTAATACTTTCACCACAGCCCAATTAAAGCAAATAATTATGCATGAAATAGGACATACTCTAGGACTAGGTCATGCTAATTTCAATGGCGATCTTATGTCTCCAGTAATCAATCATGAATCTGGAGGTATTTCTAAATGTGATATTAGGGGTGTATTTGAAGCAAATCAATGGAATCTTGCAGGTTCAGGTTCAGGGACTCCTGTTACTCCATCTCATCCACAACAGGATCGTGTGAACTGCTGACGAGAAAGTCACCATTCTCCATTTAACTCTATTATGGTCAAACGGAGATATTTTATCTAGTACTAACGGTCAGACCAAGATGCATAGTAACCAAATCGTTTAGTGGATAGCAAGAATAGTACAACCCGACGCCTAGAATATGCAAACATAATTCGAATGATAACTAACACTTGAAAGTATAGAAATCATAAATAATATATGAGCACTGTTAACAAATATGCCAGTAATACAAATTACGATAAGCCAAGGAAGGTCTGTTGAACAGAAAAGAGAACTATTTAAAGTATTGACGAAAGAGACAGCAAGGATTATGAAAACTCAAGAGGAAAAGGTAAGAATTTTAATCTATGAAGTTTCAAAAGAAAATTGGGGAAATGCCGGGATTTTAGGATTAGATATGAAATAATAATGGAAAATAATCATGCAAGTTATATAATATCATTTTATGCCCCGCTACGGAATTAAATATCTTCTCCAGTATGAGATTCAGACATTCAATATTTTTTGATACTTGGCTTTTTTCATGAAGACATATCCAACAATAGAAAAATGTCCAATAGAATGTATTTTATGCATGAGGTAGTATTATTGTGCTGGAGAAGAGAAAATACATGGTAACTGCGTCTGCAGAAGCATCGATGCCACGATCCCTGCAGAGCGACATATACGGGATTTTATGAGGCTAACGCAGCAATTAATTTAGGTGGTTGCTGGATCTATGCAGAAGATAACTTAAAGAAACTTTTTGATTATACAATATAACCTTGAGTCGCATCTTATCCTCAGCAGCATGACTCTCATGAATGCACTAGACTTTCTATTATGTGAAAAAATGTGTGCATATATTATATCACTCAATAGAATTCTTAATTTTCACTAGCGTAGTGCCACCTTTATCTCCGTCCCCGCCACCGCCAGGCTTTGGTATGATCTTTTATTATCCGTTCGAAAGTTTGAATTGAAGGTAGGAGGCGTTCTCGTTTTTATCTTACCCGTTTTTGTTCTTCTCTTCTTCCGAATCTTGAGTAGTAGATCAGCACTATTATAAGAACTCCAATGATAATATAGTTGGTTGGCGGACTAATCACTTTAGTAACTAAACCCAGTTTAGGGATATCATACACCACTTTACCGATGTAATTTTGGTCTCTAATAGGGTAGTCGATATATGGTATTGAACCATCGTTCGCATCTCCTTTTGTTCTAATAATTCTGTTTCCTTCTATGTCAGCCGAAATATGAGCAATTCTATGAACTATAGTCTCGTGTTGCTCGTTGGAAATTAATGAGCCAGGCGACTTGAAAACTATGATATCTCCAACCTTCAAATTCATAAAAGGTATGTTATGATTTATAATTACAAAATCACTGATGTTCAGAGTGGGTATCATACTTCCACTAGCAACGACATAGAAGGGATTATACGTGCCAAGTGTGAATCTAATCCCTAGATAAATAATTGCAATTCCGATGACTACAGCCAACATATAGGTTATTACTTTTGAAATCAACTAGGAGATGAGCCTCGATTCTTCTTTTTATTTGCTTTTATTACACTTGTGAGGCGGATTGAGCAATGTTTAGCCTGTTAATGATATGGAATGTAATTTGCAGTCTTCCTCAGTTAGATGGGAGCATACAGTGTATCTCATAGAAATAGCAAGTTTTGTAATAAGTTTAAAAGGTGCTTGGTTATATGGAATTCTGGCTACGGCATTAGCCCAGGCTAGCTTCTCATGCGCAGCATGCCAAAACCGCATTAGTTGTCAAATTGATGCTAATAATGCCTACCCAAATACAATAATAAAAAATGGAATAGGGGTAGGCTACGATTAAAAAATGAAAGGAATCGAATTCATTCTTCTTGTAATCGGGGCCGTAGCCGGCGCATTTCTTAGATACAGGATGGTTTCTTCGCCGCTGATTTTAGGAGGGGTGCTACCAGTAAATATCTTGATGATCAACATTGTTGGAAGTTTCATTTTAGGTGTATTTTCAATCGTCTCCGTTCTTTGGAATCTAGATACAAGATATTCAATACTTGTTGCGGTAGGATTCTGTGGCTCTCTTACTACGATGTCTTCATTTGCTCTTGAAACAAGCAATCTAATTGATAACAGACTATTCTATACAGCTGCAATCAATATAATGGCTAATGTAGGATTATCACTAGATTTTTTGATTGGAGGAAGAGCTTTGGCCAGTCTTATAGTGCTAAGAGGTAATTTATGATATGAGAGTGAAAATGTGGTGTCTCAAGATAAGGATAAAGAGAAATGATCAATTTCATGGCAAACCATTGCACAAGGTATTGATAGAATTTTTGATGGAAGCTAAGATTTCTAGTGCAACAGTCTGGACTGGTGTTGATGGATTTGGAAAACGGAGGAGATCTACAATCCACCTTGAAGGAATAACCATCAATATGCCGCTGGTGATGGAAGTAATTGAAGAACAATCTCGACTTGAACCTTTGCTTCCTCAGATCAAGAGAATGGTCAATGATAATGGTGTTGTGAGTCTGCATGAAGTTGAAGTGTTCTAATAGATAAGAAAATAATTTTGTAACGTAGGTGAAATAATAGATAATGAATAGTTTTGTGCTTAACTGTACCATAGCGTCACTCAATTCGAGGGTGGACTTAAGATCACCTAGTTACCTAAATAGCCTTTTATACTTGCAACTTACTCGCCAAATACTACGCTGACTCGGCTGAAGGGATGAAGGCACTGAAGTGTGCTACCCTCTATTTCTGTGTCTTTTGCTGGGGTGTTCCCTCATGAACAATCCTCATAAGAACAGGGTGCTTAACCTGTATAGGAAGTCTTTTAAGATATGAACCGCAGTTACCTTCAACGTTCTCAAATACTTGGGAGACTCTCAACAGGTCGCTGTAATACCAGAAACTTCTATCGAGGATTATTATTATGTACCAGTCTAATGGCAATACAAGTAATTGCAAACCAAACAGTTGTCCAAGCCCAAGCAACAGCAAGAACAAATGTAGCCAAGGCCAACGGCAAATCTCAGGCAATCCAGGTCATTACTTCACAATTAAAACAAAGTCCACAGTATCTTCAGTGGCTGGCTGTCAATAGGTGGAATGGTCAAATGCCTTATGCTCTTGGTAGTAGCAGCGGCAGCAGTAACGGTAGTAGCAGTTTTGGTGGATTTCCGTTTTTCCAACTACCAAAAACGCCGTTTCAGCAGCAACCACTCCAACCAACACAACAGCAGACAGCATAACAAAACTTAACAAGACAATAGTAGGTTGTGCGTAGACGGTAAACTGTAAAGTAGGGATCATTACCATTTAATTAGTTACTCTCATACTATACTTTACAAGAATGTCAAAATCGACAGGCGAATACACTATGTTATTCAAACCATTTTTAGCCGCAGGAACGATAGTTGTAGCTTTTGGTGTTGTCTGTATCTGGATTGGGACCAGTGTCGTTTCACCTAAAGAGGACGGTGAAGGCTTTAAGATCATCGGGATAAGATTTCTAATTGGTGGAATAGTTTCAATTACTCTTGCTTTCATTGCAAAATATTTTATGCTTTTTAA
>QHBN01000059.1 GCA_003176995.1 Candidatus Nitrosopolaris wilkensis | reverse complement strand
CACCAGTAGATGCGCTTAAAGAATCCATAGAATCATAGTCAATACGAGCTACTCCACGACCAACATCCCGAGTATAGGATTCCAGTATCTTTAGATCACCAGGAGCCATTGTTTCGATACAGCTACCCTTCACAATCACTTGTAATAAATTCTTCGCACTGAAATCACCAGTGATACCATTCTTGCTGCCAGACTATGAGCATGTGGTCTTACTTTCGGTAGACGGAGTGCAAGTTATCATTGAAATTACAACGTTTCGGGTATCAATAACGATCAGTTATCTTGAGGTCTCATGTAACTTGCTAAGATACATGAAATAGCAACGAGTAGGACGTTGTTGGGTCCAATCCTGTTTTTGTTGTTGTTGGGGTGGCGATTTATCGTGGATATCGTTGCAATTATCCTTGTTGCCGACATTTATCTTGTATATTCCAAATGTTGCGTTTTGCATCTTCAAGAACTCTTCTAATTCATCCTGGGTTAAGCCCGTACATCCCTGCCTTATTACCCGAGACGACCAATGATTTAGATTCCCGGTCCCACCATGACGAGGATTTAATTCGACTTGCTTTTCCATCGACCTGTGAAACATTATTAATGTCTTCGGGTGTCTTGGATAGGGAATTTTAATTCGGTCGTTTGCCGTTGGCTCTGATGTTGGTGGACTCTCGCCAGGTAGTTCGATAGCTAGAAGTACTACGTGTTCTCCAGTCCATAAGTTAACTACCTTCTTGAGATAACTTGTGAGTGCGTTACGCATATGCTCAACGCTTGAAGCTCGAACCTTATCGTCCAGATTCTGATTATAAGCTAATAAATCAGGCATACAGCAGTGTTTCACTTCGACTCTTGCGTCGGTGTGGTTATCAATAGAATAAGATACAGCAAGGTGTTCCTTCATTAGACACTTTGAACACATGACCTCTAAAACCAAAGATTTCGTTTTCATTTCCGGTTGGAATTAAAAAATTGGAAGAAGAAAAGGGAGTTAGCCTTTGCTGCTCAGGCGCTGCAGATACTGGTTGTTGTCGCTGTTGGTTTAGAACATTTCGTGCTAACTGTCGAGCGAGTTCTAAACCAAATTCCCTTGTCATGCTCTGTGTCAAGCTTTCACCATGCTTGTATCTTTCAACGGGTTCAAAAATATGAAGAATGTCCTGTAAATGTCGCACTTTTCCTCGTTTGAACTGCTGCTACTGGTCGTTTTGTATACTTGGCCGCATAGGAAGGACTATGCTGCAAAAAATCGAAAATGTTGGTGCTTGGTTCAACTTGACCAAGGTTAGGCGGTGGTGCTCGCATTCGAGAGCTCGCCATATAAACCCCTGCCTACCAGATAGTCGACCAAGCTAACAATTTGGGCCGATTCGTCTGGATGTTGCGTATAAACATGCCGTTCAGCATTCCATTTTCTTGGAAATAGCTTTTCACATGTGACGCATATCCAACCAGGAGGCCTAAATCTCTAGCTCCTCCTGCTTCTATGGAAAGCGCTCTAAGGCACTTTGAAAAACTCACGGATCATAATGTCCTTCTACAATAATATAGAAGCCAATACTATAGACATCTTACTGATCATTATTATGTATGAGAACGAATTTGCCACATAATTTGTGGTTGGATAGGATTACTATTTATTCAATTACATTGGATTCATGTACGTCGGATTTAAATTGATGTAATAAGAACTGGTAGTCGGTTTAAATAGACCAGAGTAAAGGAAGAACCACCTTTTACTAAGTTATCATTCAGGGTATGAGATTATTAACATTGAGAAGCACAAAAATATGTCCAAATAATGAATTGATTTCAGGTTCGTTGGATTAGAGTAGATGTAATAAAAAAGTAGAGATAATGATCTTGATTCTTCCTCGAGAACGAAGGTTTGGAAGGTCTAGATCACTCTAGTGCGGTGTAGCCATTACCCATGGGCTTATGTCTCCAATGATGCAGATCGAGTGTACGCAGTCTACGTTTCTAAGGAGGTTCACGCAGTATGCCAAGTCGCCGGTACATGCATTGGCTTGGTTCTCGTTGTTTTTGATATTTACGCTGTTGCCTTGTTTTTTATGATGGTTGCTGCTTGCTTTTGCATCTTGTAAAGGTATCGCTAACGACGCTCCTGTAACTAGTGCAGCCGTTAAGACAATAACTATTGCTAAAGTCGTGTGGTTCACATTTCACTTTGATAACTTATGATATATTTGAAATGCTTTACAGTGAGTGCTAAAAAAAATTGAGGAAATTATCGCTATGATTTAACTCTGACGTATTCACTACTAAAAATGCTCGCGACAATCATTAACGGTAATTGCAGATTTACCGGTTTAGGTAAACACTTTTGGATAATTTATTATTACAACCTTTCTTATTACAACCAAAGCTTCAATCGTGAAACAAATTTGCCTAAACATTGTTGCTTACCTGCATAGCTGATTCTTTAATAAGACCGAACGGAAATAGTCGGCCAAATCGTTTGGAAAATGAAGAGTAAATCAGGCGACCATCGCGTCGACAAAATATTAAGTACTAGAGAAAGATAGTATTGTTATGTCAAATATTACCTCTTACTCTCATCCAGAAGTCTTATGTGAAACTGACTGGGTTGCAGACAAAATCCATGGAAAAAATGCGAATATTCGAATCCTTGAAGTAGATTACGATCCTGAAAATGCATATCGGCATGGTCATCTAGCCGACGCATATTTGATTTGGTGGAGAAAAGATATCAACGATGCAGATCGCCGGGATATAATCAATAAGCAGCAGTTTGAGGATCTTATGTCGAAAGTAGGAGTTACTCCTGATACCGAGCTAATATTATACGGAGATTTCAATAACTGGTTTGCAGCGTTTGCATTCTGGGTTTTTCGGTATTACGGACACAAAAAAATCAAAATAATGAACGGAGGCAGGAAAAAGTGGGAAATGGAGAAAAGAGAATATACAAAACAAGATCCCACGCCAGCTGATGAAGGAAACACTTCCTCAAAGTACACTGCCCAACCGCCTGATGAAGGGGTCCGTGCATATCTGCCGGATGTGAAGCGAGCAATGGAAAAGGCTGAAACCGTCTTGGTAGATGTTCGCTCACCAAAAGAGTTTACAGGGGAAATTACGGCCCCCCCAGAATACCCTATGGAACATGCGCAAAGAGGCGGTCATATTCCGGGAGCAGCAAATGTTCCGTGGGCCCAAGCAATTAAAGAGGCAGATGGAACTTTCAAAAGCGTTCAAGATCTCAGTTCACTTTATGATGGAAAAGGGATAACTCCAGACAAGGAGGTCATCGCATATTGCAGGATAGGCGAAAGGTCATCACATACTTGGTTCGTCCTAAAATACCTTCTTGGATATCCTTCCGTACGAAACTATGATGGATCATGGACTGAATGGGGAAATATGATAGGCAATCCAATAGAAAAATAAGTGAGATAGACGAAGACAAATCTATGCATGCGGATAGATCTCCTCCAATAAAGGGCAAATTTTATTTTATCTACGATGATAACCTGAATCTCATATTAGAAGATAAAACGAAAAGAGGTCTGGAAGTACGGGAACGAAATAGTGATGATAAGTACAATGTAGATGCGGACAAAGGAATGATTCACGATATGGATGGTATTGGCCATAAGGTCGGAATTAGATGGTACTTTCCGAAGTCAAAATATCAAGTAGAAGACGTCATAAAAATAGCAGAGGAGATGGACGCTAAGTATAAAGCGATACAAGAAATGACTTGCCCTGACGACGATAATTCATAGAAAGCCTTTTAGCCCCTTTTAGCTTCAGAGTTATTTTGATGTCTGCTCTGCTAAAGGATCGAGTATGGATAATGTTATCCGAAATTGCAAAAAGAGGCGTCTATCCTTTACACGCCTCCAGATTGGGTGTCTTTAGGATGCCGGTCGATCTTACAGACTGGTCCGATATTTCCAGTATTAGCAATGATTTAAAAAGTTCTGGTTTCAAAATGGATGCCTATGCAGATAGGGTATATGCAACTTATAAATGGACGGAGAAAGGTCTAGATCCTTTGACAGGGGAAACATTATCGGCTGATTTAAATGTCACAGTAGAAGCAGTGACTGGTGAAGTAATTGATTTAATTTATCAGATCAAACCGTTAGAGTTTTTTGGCGATTGTTACTGGGTTAAAAACTACAGGCAAAAAGCAGATCACAATGCCAAGATCGTTATTGACACCATTATAAGAAATACAAAAATCGGAGATAAATTAGTTGCCCATTATCAGAAAGCCGAAAAGCTTTCTCTCGAGCGTGCTATAAAGAGATTGGAGGAATTGACTCCTTTGGCACAGAATCCTAAAGTGAGAAGCGCAGCCGCTATCCCTCCGCCTGCAGGCCCAGCTAGTTCACCCAAACTAGTGCAGCCAACGATAACGGTAGCACCGAAAGCGCGGGCCGCAGCAGCGGGAGCTGATACTATATCACTTAGTGGCACTGG
>QHBN01000058.1 GCA_003176995.1 Candidatus Nitrosopolaris wilkensis | reverse complement strand
ATCAAGACATGTTTTTAATGCCCATTCTGGATGAGTATCACAATTTTGCTTAACCGACTGGATATTCTGGTCACATTTTAGTAAAACACTTTCTGCTCCTGGATCTGTAGGATGGTCTCCTAGCAATGGTCGTGACATATCATAGCCAGATATAATATCCATATTGGAAAGTTCTACATTCAATTTAGCCTGTGCTACGTCAGATTGAGTCGTTTGTGCTAAAGCCTTCATCGGCATGAAAGTAAGGACAGCTATAATCACTAACGTGCTAAAAGCCGTTGGCAATCGTGTTTTCGCTATCTCTTTGTTAGTATACAGGCTATTATGTAAAGATTTGAAAACTATACTTAGCTCTGTCACATATTACCAATTATACAATTCAAAAGAAGATATGTGGATATCAATTATACAGTAAGACGTTAGTTTTTAGGACCTAATCTTCCTACCATTTCAATGATTTTCTGTCTTGATCTCATTTTAGCTTTATACTTAAGATTACGTGGTTTCAATCTTAGTCTATATCCGCAACAGGGACAAGTTAAGCCAGGCCAATTTATGAAAATTGAACACACTTGACACCTGCATTGTCCTATGGCGTAACGGACCCCTGAATCAGTTATAGGACGTTTGGCTCTATGTCTTTCACATATTCCTTTACAAGTAATTATCTATGTCAACTCCTCATACCGAGCCTATAAGCTATAATAGTAAAGTCTTTTCAACGTCACCTTTTACATTACCTTTTGACTTACTAAATTGTGTGTATGTTCTTTCGTATTTGCTCATAACTGTAATATTTCTTAATTCAGACATACCAAGGTTATAATTATCTGCTATCCTATGGTGTGTGCGACATAGACATACTAGATTATTCTCAGTGTTATTGAATGGATCTTTTTCAAAATGATGAACATTTAGTTTACCGTAACAATTAGCATCATTTATCTCACAAACTGAATATCTATTAAGTTTTTTTAAGTATATCTCTCTTGCCCTATGTCTAGATGCTGATTCTTTAACTTTATCCTTTATTTTCCAGAAACTACAGTCAGGTTTTGGGGAGACTGCACCTTTCGACATTCCCGTTGACCAAATTTATCCAAACTCACCAATACTGAATTCCTGCTGCTGAATCATCTATTACTGGATAACATAACCATCATTTGTCCTTTGCAGTAATTCTTTCTTCGAGCGAAAGTACAAGGATAATAATGAGATAGATCAAATAGTTTTCAATTGCATGAATTAAACGAAAAAATCAAAGTATGCCTTTCTAATACTTATATATTCAATACAGGACTAAGACTGACTAATGAGCAATACCAAGGCATCTGAAGAAAATACAGAGTCCCCATCAACATATGGAAATGAAGCATATAAAGAGTACAGAAAAACGAAAAAGAAAGACGAAAAGAAAGACATGGTGAAATAATCAAATGGTACTCAATACCCTCTGGACAATAATACTGGTCGTGGTAGCAATAATCATAATAGTACTGCTCCTGAAATTCCTATTCGCGATTTTCATGATAGCACCCACCGGTCTACATGAGGACATACGACCCTTGAACTTCGTCATTACTGATTTGAGAATAAGCAGTTAGGACTGCAGACTCATTTCTTTCTTTTTAATTTCAGTTTCTACCAACCATTCTGTATATTTTCCCCTTCCATCCGAATGCTCTTGCGATTGACATCTTGCGCCAACATGAACCATAACCAAACCTTGTACAGTATCCTGTCTTGTTGACTCTAATTTCCGGTGTTGGTTTAGAAGCTCTCATAGTAATTCAGGCTGCCAATTACAGATAGTAGTGGTGCTGTCAGCAATCCTCTCTCACATGCTTTGGGTAGAACTCCCATACATTGAGAGTGTGTTTCTCATAATACGTAGAGTACTTCCCTTAGGAACAACGATTAAAATACAATATCTTCCACTGTTTTATGGATCTATATCTTTGACAGCCCTAAGCAACAGAGTGGGACCTACGAGAATATGGAAAACGCTTAATGGTAAGAGTGTAAAATCAAACGACGGAAAAAATCTTGGAGAGATCAAGAAGATATCTGAAAATTATTTGCAATTACAAAAAGGAAAATTACGTAAACAAAGATTCTGCGTTCCAAAATATATTGCTGATGCTTTTGATGGGAAAACATTATGGCTACTACTAAGCGAAGAAGCGATACGTGGAAAATATCAATATGGTAAAAAAAACCCCCACAGCGGAAAAGTATGCAAAGGAGTTTGAGAGTTTTAAGGGAACACCATTCGGACAAAAAGTAAATTACGGTGCAGATTTTGACGAAAATATTCAGGTTGTTGAAAATTATAACAATATTAGGAATTTACATATAGACATATCCTCTGAGGATGAAGCTAAATATCTAAAAACACTTCCGGATGATTCCCGTCTGAAACCAGGACCTGCACAAGAACAAATGCATCCACAGGAGGTAGGGAGCTCACAAGGAAATGAAACAAAAAACAATCTACTAGAAGCAGAAAGGATTGACGTAACAGAATTCGCTAGTAAACAGCCTATCAATTTCGCCTCACCCAAAACCATCGAAGGACCAATCGAATCACTTAAAGGAGATTCGAAATCCACAGAGCCTGAGGGACGAGGAATAAAAAGCGCTTATAGTGCAGGTTCTAGTCCCATTAGACTCCCGTCACTACATGACATGACATCAGAAAGGCTCAAGAAAGTGACAGAGGAAGATAAAAGAAGAGCGCCTATAATTGATAGGGCCAGTCTTAGTCTAGTTAGAATTACCTCAGAAGGCCATATGTCAATGCCATCTATGGGGACTACACCATCAGCGATAGTCCACCCATCAGTCGCATCATCGGCTTCGTCGCCTCCATCCCCTATACTTACAATGGATGAACATAAAGAGGCAATTCCAAACTTATCAAAAGTAGAGATTGGCTCGACAAAAATAGAAGTGAAGGCAGATGATAATACTCTTCCAAGCGTTAGCAAAGGAAGTACTACAATGATGGTCGCTGCTTCTACTTCTATTATATCAGATAAAGAGATTGATGTAAAGCCTGTTTTAGCAGAACCGATACCGATGTTGGCCAAAGCTAAGGAGGAAGAACAACAAATTATCCCGATGTCTGAAGAAAGCATTGAATCCAACATTCCAGGTTTAGATACCCTAACATTAACATCAAAATCGGCAGAAGAAACTGAATCTACTAACTCTGGCGAGGTTAACCAACTGACTCCTCTTGCTGAGGGTCCAACAGAAACAATCGAGAATATTAATTCGATGCTAGATTACTACTTTAATCCATTTCTAGCAGGTATGACTATGTGGCAAGGGTGGTTGGACATGTTTAACTAATTTGCCGCAACCGGTACCAGATCGAGTCTAAATTGGATTGAGCACTTATGGAAACTATTCATACGTAGAGACGGATAATCTCAAGAATTAGGGACAAATCAATAAATCTCGAAATGTCTTGATACTTCTGAGAACTAAAACTCCAGGATACAATGACTCAAGTAAATGCAGAAAGACATAATCTTGACCTTGTATTGTATAATTCTTTATTTTATCCAAAAAATACCGTACTTTAAATTTGACTTGATGAGATATATCGATATAGTATAGCGTTTTCACAGTCTGGCAGCATATAGTATTACTGGCGATACGCCAGTACGAAGGAAAGAGTGATCGGATGTTTTCGGAATGGCTAGTTGAAGCGTATTACCTTAGAACAT
>QHBN01000057.1 GCA_003176995.1 Candidatus Nitrosopolaris wilkensis | reverse complement strand
CACCCATAGCTATAATTAACTTCTGACTAATCTTCCGAAGGTGCGATCCTGGGTTGTCTTTAATATAGCTGTATATACGCTGCTTGTTATCTGTTGCTGGAACAATTTGTTCTTCTTTGCCATCATCAATGTACAATCAGCTATATCGCTCCTTTTTTTACTCTATATGCCATCTTCTATCTATAGGTATTTGTAGACTTGTGAAGTAGGCTAGTAACTTGAGGTACAACTATCTAAATGTATGCGTTATATTGAATTGGATATAGAATCCTACACAATGATCCACGTCTATCTGAATAAATTACCAGCAACGACATTAAATTTTGAGACAGACGCGTGTAATAAAGCTCGAGCTAATTTTGCCATATAATGTTACATTCTTTGAACATCTTTATAATTTAGATGTAGACATGACCTAGCAGAGGTATGCAGAGATGAATTCCTCTAACTAAATAAATTGGAAAACTCTTTTAAAAGTGAGTAGAACAATTCTCCTACCAATGTAAGATTTTCACTTAGGCAAGTGTACCTAAAATCTAAAATACAAGACAGCCGTCCTTTGGAGGATGTTGTATATAGTGATAAGGACGAAACCACTGAGTCTTACGAAAGGAAAGTGGGGGAAAGCAGTAATATCTAATGAAAAAAAGATATCCACAATCACAAAAACTGAAAACACTCCAACAATATGGCTTCGCTTGTGGGGGCTGATCTCTTTCTAGTTCATGAATAAATCACGTATTCTTATAATAGTTGCCGGAGTTGTGATAATCGTCGCATTTTCACTTTATACCTTTGGTTCTTACTCAGCGGCACCGAGAGCCGGGACAAAAGAGAAGCCCGTTAATTCGGTCGCAGCAGGTAGTGGTGGACCTGCCTCCGCAACAATCTCTACCTTTGTGAATCGCGAAAATCCAGGAAACTTTTATTCAATCCAGTTTCCTAGCAAGGCAAGCGTGGAACACGGAAATGCGTCCGGAAGTTATATAGCGAAATTGCCACAAGGAGTTTTCTCAGTCCAGCTTGTTGATATACCAGACACTTCCAACGTTCAACTTATTCTGTTAACTCAGATACAGCCTGCTCTCAAATCATCATTGCAAGATTTTAATCGCGTGGGTTATAATCAATTTACTGTAGGAGGCCATAGAGCATGGGGTCTTACATACACATGGAAAAATGCAACAATTGGAATGGAATCTATAAAAGCTGTTGTCGAAGGTTCTGATCACGCTGCTGCAATAACATTTTCAGGGCTGAGACAGGGGTTTGGAGATCAAAACACAAATTCTACTGTCATAAGACCTGTTGTGGGGAGCTTCCATTGGATCGGACAATAGATCGGCATCGTGAGAAAGTGGTTGGTGTTCTTTCATAAAAATGCAATTTGAGATTAAGTATTTAATATCAATCTTGTCGGCAATCTTGATTTTTGGAGGATTGTATTTCAAGTTCCTGTATGATGTGCCAGATGGAGCGGACATCACCAATATGTGGGTCAGCTGGTTTCTCATAATTTTCGGTGTTATTGGGATTACAGTGAGTGCTTTATGGAAGAAGAGAAATCCTTTAGAAGTAGATAGTGGCGATGACGCCGCCCTTGACGGTCTCCGGTGAAGCAAATGAGCAACAACACCACTGCTGGTAAAAATGATCATCTCGTCGTTGCTGAGGTAGGCCTGTATTAATGAAAGTTTCAAGCACTAATAATAACAGTATCTCCACGTCGAACCTGTCCAAGTTTTACAGGAATTTCAGGGCAGTTAACTCGCTGACAATAGACGTGAGCCCAGGAGACATTTTCGGTTTCTTGGGTCCAAATGGAGCCGGTAAGACTACGACAATTAGAATGCTATGTGGACTTCTTTCACCAACGTCAGGATATGCAAAAGTAGCTGGGTTCGATATTGTTAAAGACAGTTTAAAGATAAGAAGTATAGTAGGTCTCCTTCCGGAAAGCTCGGGATTTTATAACTGGATGAGCGCAGAAGAATATCTTCTCTACTTTGCAGCTTTATACAAAATTGACACACACTTAGGAAAGAAGAGAGCCAAGGATCTCTTAGAAATAGTAGGACTTGCTACCAAGTCATTTGTACCTATTTCATATTACTCGAGAGGTATGAAACAGAGGTTAGGACTGGCAAGGACGCTTATAAACGAACCAAAAATCCTTTTCCTGGATGAACCGACGTTGGGATTGGACCCAAAGGGTCAGCAAGATATTCAAAAAACTCTGCTAGAGCTTAATCGTGAAAAGAGGGTTACAATATTTCTTTCATCTCATACATTAAGCGAGGTATCTTCTCTTTGTAACAGGGTAGCAATTGTAAATCGTGGAAGATTGGTAGCTCAGGGGAGTATAGAAGAGCTAAGGACACTCGCAGGAAGTTCTAGCGGCCTAGTAGTTAGGATATTGAATTCTCCAAGTGCCCAAAAGGAACTGTCAAGTCTGCCTTATCAGATTCAAACAAATACTACGGACAACAATAGATTGATAGATGTACATGTTTCTGATGGAGTTTCAGAATCTGCAAACGAGATTATTGATAGATTTGAGAAAGCAGGATTACAAATATATGAAATTCGCAGAATGGGCATGAGTTTGGAGGATGTATACTTTAAGCTCACCGAAGCAAAGAAGAAAGAAGATCAACAGACGCTTCCGGAGGCACAACAAAAACCCAAAAGTAAGGAGGAACAACGACAGAGACATGCTTGAGATCTACCAACGCGAGTTTTCAGGGAGCTTTTATTCTTGGCGAGGAGGAGTGTGGATAGTTGCTGCAGCATTGATCTTTAGTATGGTTGTATATTTGCTTCTGACAGACAAGGAGCTCAGTCTTTTGGACCAAGGAGAGATGTTATTCACGCTCGCGGAAGTGATTATTGCACTCGGAGTAGTCATGTCGGCCACAAGTGCATCTTCATCTATATCTGGGGAGATAGAGTCAGGTACTTTTGAGAGCTTACTTCTCACCCCTGTTACTCATAGACAAATAGCTATGCAGAAACTGCTTTCAGTCCTCACTGTCTGGGCTCTATATCTCGTATCAATCCCATACCTAGTAGTGGTTGCTAGCGGTACACATCTTGTATTGTCTGCAGTTTTGTATGTCGGTCTTTACGGAACGCTATTGGTTACAGGGCTCTCATTGATTGCTATTGCAATTTCTGCTAGGTTGAAATCATCAAAGAGTAGCATAATGACTACACTTATGATTGTGTTGATATTACTTGCTCCATCCTTATTCTTTGCTACTTCACTTAAGAAGACGGATTTTGGTCTTGCTCTTGAAAGTATCAATCCGGTATCTCAATCATTTAATTCGCTTGACAGTGTACTAGTGGATAACGAGCAGGCACTATCGCTGCAGGTAGATCATATATGGCCGGTGGTTGTTTTTGCACTAGCTTGTCTGCTGGTTTTTGTCCTTTTTACAAGACAGTTTGAGGTGAAGAGTGCAGAATGAAACAAAATTTGGTTGCTAATAACAATAATGATCAGAACGAAAATTTAGCTGATTCAGTCGGAATGGAAGTGGCAGTATCAGTAACCCTCCTCTTTACAGTAATTTTTTGCTCCGTTTTAATGTCGGGATACACTACTACTTTTAGTGTCCAACCTGTATTCGCAACGTCACAGTCTTCTGTAGCATCCATCACGACTGCTCTTCCTCCAAGCAATGTCAAGATAGATATATCATCGGCACATAAGGTGAATGGGATAGCTGGACAATTTATCAAGATTGAAGGTATTATAACAAATCTCAGTCACAATGAAACGATCAATGGAGGAATTGCTTACATATCCATTGTAGATATAAAAAAATAAAATCCCTATAGACTTGGAAGACTGGAGTGCCGCGAAAGGACTTTACATACCGGTTATTGAGGCTGGTCAATCACTTCCCCTGGAGTGGAATCTCAGATTGGTGAAAGCAGGCTCTTATGCTATCGACATACTTTTTAATAAAGACGGTGATTTTGCGTCACCACCTAGTGCAAGTTCCAAAGTATTTTTAGAGGTTGCTCCAAAGCTAAATCTCAACCCTGGTAATGTTCTTCCGGTAGCCTTTGGAGTTCCCGCATTAATAATGGGTATTCTTGGTGTAGTCAATTACATTCGCGGAAGAAAAACGGGGATTTATGGTTGATTAGGGCATCCAAAGAAAATATCTAGTCCCTTACTTCTGAAGCATTTTGGAATTTGGCCAAAGCTATGAGCATATCACATAAACAATCTAACAATCGAGCAAGAAATCTGGCGTCCTCGCTGTCACGACATTATGATTATTAGACTCTTACTTTGTTGGGTAACGTAGTGCTCCGACAGATTACCTGTTAGCATATTTCATATGCATACATTCATAAATACCGTCACTAAAGCCACCCACCTCGCGCCTTTTTGAGATAAGTCTAGTATCTTTCCTTCGTATAACGAATGATTGTATGAATCTGCAGTAATAGCATAACATTGTTGGAGAGATGGAACAAACCCAATTTCTATTGCTATCGATAGTGATACAGCAATGATGAGGATTGCGAATGTCATTTTTCTTTTTTTACTTGAACCTAGTGTAGCGAGTGGTTACAAGACTTTTGTTGATGTTCGTTTTGATGATGTCACTATGTAGTTTTCACCTCCTTTTGAATACTGATGTGTAATTTCGGCAATGTTGTTGATAGTACTGATCCCAGCGCTATAGTCTAACGATGAGTAACTGTTTTGTTCATTGCATCCTTAGGCTTTTGTTGTGATTATAAAACTAGGGATGAATTCCAATTGTGGATTCCAAAATTGGAATTGAGCATCCCATTTTTATATCTCGTTATTGCTATAAGGACCAGCGTCTTAATAAAATGGAGCTGCATAAAAATTGATATCGATACAGACTGAAATACTGGTTACTCAGTATATCGTTTATTTCATTGCAGCTGCTATTCCCATATATCTTACTTTTATAGTAAAGAAAAAGATTGGTAATGATAACAATCACTTCAAGAGATTAACAATAGTACTTGCAAGTTTTGTTCTAATGCAAGGCTTTTATCATGTTGCAGGTTCGTTTGGCTATAAGCTATTAGCAAAAGGAATACTAGAACCGTTGTCGTTTGGTATACTAATTTTCTTTGGAGTATTCTATATTATTAGTAAGACCAGCGCAAAAAATGAAGACGAAGTTAGAGTGACATAATATGATAGACGTCCAGAGTAATATCAACTTCATGTCCTATGCAGGTGGATTGACTTTAGTTATTCTCTTCACGTCATTGGCTATATTTGGATGGCTTGCAGTCAGATATAGAAATATCAGAAGCTTTGAATTTCAAATTTCTGTATTCATCATAGTCTACATTGTTGGAGAAATACTAGAAGATTATAAAATTCCTTCTCTTTCCACATCATTGCCTTATATTGGTTCACAAATTCATATCGTATCTGCAGTCTTTCTAGCTATAATATTATGGCTTAGATTATACTACGTACGAAGGAGTGGAAGAAAGATGATTGATAAGCATGTGCCCGTTGAAGAAGGCGGTGATTGAACTTGATTGGTCAATACCACCGCCACGCCATAAGTCTCGGCAATTCCAAGAAGTAAATGCATGGAATTGTTTAATCTTTGCTAAAATACCATATGCCGTGATATTTTAAATTCTCAAACATTGGTACTTAAATCGTATTGGATTCATGTACAATTAAACTGCTATTGAGTCATATCGCCTTCTAAGTAAGAGATCAATGAAACTGTTACTTGAAATTCAATGAACTATGGTACAGTTTCAGCTCCTAATTCATCTCCTCCTGCTATACCACGCTTATCTTATTTCACCTGCTGCTCAAATAAGACCCCAAAATATTAATGAACTGCAAATAGCACAAGATCATCTATACTCATCACCACAATCTCCAATTGTCTCAAACAAGTCATTTGACTTTGTACATTCAGCATCTATAGCATCACAATCTGACTTGTCCAAACAAAAGTCGAATACCTGCACATTATTGTTTATATGATCAACTATTCCAAGTCTAACACCGACAATAACACCTGCTACCGCAGAGTTGGCAAGAATATAGCGGGTTGCTACATTTGGAATGCTTACATTGTGCTTTTGTGCAATTCTCTTTAAAGTCGATAAAAGTTCTTGGAACAAATTCCATCCACCCCATGCATCTATCATCTGCTTGTATTTTCGTAAGCTTAGCGTATTTAACTCGGCAGTAGATGGCTGTATTCTTCCTAGATAGCGCTCTGACATCAGCCCTCCACAGAGGCTTCCATAGGTAAGGAGACTCATGTTATGCGCTAGGCAAAATGGTATCATCTTTACTTCTGGCCTACGATCTATGATCGAATATTGAACCTGGTTCGATACAATTTGTAGACCTGAATCTATCATGATCTGCATACGCTCAGTATTAAAATTTGTAAGACCTATATGCTTGATTATTCCTTCATCTCGGAGGTCGGATAAGTATTTGAGAGCATCCATGTAATACGGATTGTTATAATCCCACCAGTGGAATTGAAGTAAATCCAGCGAGCTAACACTCATTCTGCGAAGCGATCTTTCTATATTTTCATTAACGATAGAACGTGTAATTCTTCCTGGCTGTGGCACCCATTTTGTTAACGCCTGAATTCTATCGAGTTCTTTTTTTCCTTTTAGTGCCGATAATCTACGCCTGAACTGCCCAATAAAATCTTCCGCTGGGCCATAAATATCTGCTAGATCCCAAGTCATAAAGCCTGCATCATGATATTTTAACATGTCTACAATTGCCAATTCATGATCAATATATCCATGTCCGCCTGCAACCTGCCACATGCCGTTGACTATTCTGAATATTGTCAAGTCAGGAGCCAGTTGGTAGAAATTCTTACTCATGTCATTCATTCTAGGTTTTCTCTACCTTTTTATGTCACAAATACCAAGCACAAAAATCTGACGCAGAGTGGTCGAAGCATTTCATATCTGACTTTCCTAATCTCATATAAATTATTTTTAACTAAAATTAAACGACCATTTAGTAAGGAATTTTTCTGTTGGTCGTACGCTTCAGACTTTTAAGGAAGTGCAAGAAAAAAGCATTTTACATCAAGTGTTCTTTACATGGGGAATCGTGTTGTTGCTAATATCGTAGCCTTTTTGAAGATATTTTAAAGTTAATTTATAGACCAGTTCGTCATAATCCGTTACTTGCAATACTCTTTTCGATGAAATCTCCCCCCCGTGTTTGAGATTTCTTCTGACAATAACTCTACTTTTCCTTGCTTCCTCTACACTGCTCCATTGTCTTGCCATTCTTGTAAGCATGGATACGAGAATCGCAACTACTATTTTGACTTTCCACTATCCTAAAAAAGATATCCAGCAATTTAAACAAAATTATTAGCCTTTACAATCTCTTTTCGCTGGCTTATTTACTCTCAAAGCAGTATTCAATGGTAGCAGGTGAAATCAGGGAAAGAACGACGGTCTCAAGGAGTATCAGAGTGAAAAGCTGGGAGCTTCTTTAGGAATTACAATATCGTGGTTAACCTACCTGTCACTTACTGCAGTAGGTAGTCTATCTTTTTAACCCCTAGATAAAATCAGTCCTCTAAACTTTTTGAACATTAATACACAACCATTGGTATCGAAGATGTATCTCGTACCATCGATTATTTCCACGATTCTTTGTTTTTCTTTTGGTTTCTCCTTTTCATTACTGACTATGGTCTTGTCGCATAACGCGCATTTAATTTGAGATTTTCGTCCCTGCTATGCTTCTAGAGTCTATGTATCACCATTGTTGGTCTTGTTGGTAGTAGTCTTATATTTCTGTACTTCATTTATTACCTCTCTGTAAATACTGCTTCATATCCTCTTCTGTAAGGGAAGACTGAATTCCAGACTCTTCTACCACTCTATCTTGGTTTTGTTTTGTGAGTTCTATGACTATTTTCTGTATCTCTTCCATGTGCGCTATTCCAATGCTATCTAGCAATTTCGATTCCTTTACGGCAAAGCTTCGAATTGATTGATGCAACGTTGAATCTTCGGCTACAGAACCGCAGAAAAGTCAAATTTATGTCTAATAATGCATAATTTGTTATAGTCGTCAGATCATTGGCAATAGATAAATTCTCATTTACAATCTGATTAATTTTTTAAATTCAACTGCTATAAAAGAAAGAAAGGATTAGTGTATAATTTATTAAATGTGCTTCTCATATTACTCTTCTTACGGTATTAAGGTATCAGAGATCATATGAATATACTAATTGCTGAAGATGAAAAGGATATTGCATTACTTTACAAAAAGGTCTTAGAAGCAAGAAATCATCAGGTTACAGTAACACCAAATGGTGAAGATTGTCTCAAAAGTTATCATGATGTATTTCAAGAAATGATCTCTTCTGATACACGCAGTATGCAACGTCAATTACCCTTTGATGTAGTATTATTAGACTATAAGATGCCTCAAATTAACGGTATGGAAGTAGCAAAAGAAATACTTGCAGTGAATTCACATCAGAGAATAATATTTGCTTCTGCGCACGTAAAAGAAATATTAGAAGATTCGATCAAACAACTAAAACAAGTAGTAGAACTAATGCAAAAACCATTTACTATAAACAAATTAATTGATACTATAGAAGATAAAGAGGTATATAACGAGTTACAGAAACTTAATGTAGATATTGATATTGTGAGGGCTTTTATTCCAACTCATCAACAAATAACTGATTTATTGGAAAGACTAAGAAAGATTCAAAAAAATGGTAGTAACGCTGTCTCTTGGTAATCTACGGGATGGTTCGCTCATACATACATACACTGATTATTATATCGTTCATCGCATTCAGCTCTCTAGTGAAAAGAACCTTTTTGTAATCTTCTTCATAGTATCAAAATTCTGATCTGCTTCAATAATTACATTATTAGATTCATACTTGATATTGAATGATTTTAGTACAGTACGGAATAAACTAGATTTCTTACCAATCTTCTGTAATATCGATTTTATCAACTACAACCAACTTTTCTTCAAGAAGCTACTTTATTTCTTATTATTATGAGCAATATTACAGTAATTTTGCTTCTCGTAGCATTAGGTATGTTTGTGTGGCTAGTAGCCAGATCTAAGAGCATTAGAAGCTTTCAATTTCAGATGTCTATATTTCTTGTAGTTTGGATTTTAGGGGAGATTGCTGGTAGTCTTCAGGATAGTGGAATAATTGTATTCACAGATCTACAAGGAGACATTGGATTAGAAATACACGTTGTATCGATGGTCTTTTTTAGCATTATGTTATGGCTTAGGTTCTATTATTCAGAAAGAAGTGGCAAAAAGATGATTGAAGGTCTGGATGCTGCTTTAAGGTGAAAGTAGTATCTTTAACTCTTATTCTGATTCAGCATCGTCACTTGTATCAGACAGACAGTTGCTACAACTACTCAAGAGTCGTAATGTTGCGCGGTTCAATATATTACGAAAGGAAATAAAACAAATAGACCTCCGAGGAGCTAATCTTTCTGAAGCTGATTTATTTGGAGTTAATCTTGAAGACACTAACCTGTAAGGAGCTAATCTCAAAAAGGCTATTTTGACCAAAACTTTCTCTCCTATGTTCAAAATTTACCAATATCAAAAGAGGAAGCCGAAAAAAGAGGGGCAATTATAGGCGATATATGCATTGACTTTCAAAAGGAGCAGAGTTTCAGCCTTGTAACTGAATTATGGAAGTAACTATCGACACAGCAGGAGGCATCGAGGCGGGTAGGGCACAAGAATGGGCTGATGGACTCACAAAGGTGTATCCATCTCCGCCATCGGAAGAAGAGATGCGTATTATATGAAACAGAATGGTAGTGGTATTGATAGTGACATAAAAATAGATCGATAATCTCAGGAAAGATGGTACAAAATATTATGATAGTTAATCAGTTACAATTAGTTTACCAGACTATTGAGGGTATTCAATTCATACTTGCGGAATGTTGGAAAAAATATAACGATCCTAAACTAGAGGAAAGAGATAAAATATCATATCTGAGGCTGACAAAAGATTGCAATAAAGTCATAGAAGAAATGGATAACCTGAGACAAAAGAATTACCATGGAAGTGGAAGCACTTAGGTTAGCGTTAGATTGTCATAAAGAAATATTCAATCAGGGATGTTGCGGTTAATAATGCTGATTACGCTTGGTAGGTCCATTCGAAGATTCCTCAATGGATGAAATAAAAGCACACTTTGATACTAATTTCTTTGGACCGGTGAGAGTTATGCAGGCTGTATTACCTATCATGATAAACCAAAGGCATGGACGGATAGTGAAGTATCTTCTCTGGGAGGGAGAATAGCTTTTCCTTTTGACTCATCTGCACTCCTCTATGCTGTTGGTCGTATTTTCCACTGATGGTTGCTTTAGAATGGATGAGCCATCGGATAGACTTCAAACGTAAGACCCGCTTTGACCGCAGGGTCATTTGTGCCAAGTGCTCGTGCATCTAGTTCATCTGCTACTTCAACAATAGCAACTCCCCAAGGGCCTTTCGGATCAAGAACGAGTCCAAAGACGATCGCTGTCCCTCTGCCGGTCAGACCTTTCCAGTAAATAGCATGTTCTTGCATCACTCTTCTTTCGACTTCTGTCATATCCTGTGAAAAGGTCGGCCGTGTGGGTATAAGCTTGTACAAGAATTGCTTCGTTCCTGTGTTCATAGTTTACACCTTCAACCTATCCATAAATAGCTAATGGCTCTAGCTGTCGTCTTACTCGAGGGTTTTAATTCCGCAGCATGAATTATGGTATTTATTTCTTGTAAAAAAAGGAAAAGAAGAGTTATTTTGCATTTTGATCCATCTCCATAATTCCGAATGTGTTTCCCTCAGTATCCTTGCATGTAGCAAAATAGCCTACTCCTTGAATTGGCATTTTTGGTATAATCACCTGACCACCTTTTGATTGAATCTTTTTTGCATATTCATCTATTGATGGGACATCAATGGTATTCATGGATTCATGTCCAGTGACTCTCTTAGATAAACCGCCATCTATTCCTGGATGGTTTTCATCACCAGTTTTTACCATCCAATATTCCATTGGACCATTCCACTTGTCAAACTTCCAGCCAAAGATTTCTCCATAGAATTTTTGTGCTCTCACGGGATCGTCTGCAGTTATGTCGAAATGAATAATTCGGGGCATATGAGTTTACTACACTAGGTATGCTATATAAGCTGGATAGGGAATAAATGTATAGTGTAGACAGGTTCAAAAAACGACTTTGAAAAACTACTCTTACCGTCAGTCCCATTCAAACACTGTCCTATCAAATCAAGTCATGGAGTACTTGGACACAAATGGACGCTATTAGTACTTTGGAATATTGCATTTTTACGTAGCATCTCAACTGGCAATCTTGCTTCTTTTGATAATTATGGTACTAGTCTCGAAGACTCGAGCAGATAAGGATGGAAATGCTGTAAGTAGGATGGGAATTGAAATAAAAACGTACGAATGTTGAAAAGCGGTTCATCTTTTTTTATTTACGTTAGAGCTTTTACGATACAAAGTATCACACTGTTCGACGACCTTATCAATAAAGATATTAACAGGACCTCCGCAATATTCTCTCCGAGATGCAACCTATGCAGGAAAATACAGGCGCCACTCCTATGTTAGATGTTCCTTCTCGTAGAGTGAAGGCAGTAGATGATGAAAGCGACATCACCTTCACATTAAAGAAGGAACTTGAGCAAAGCGGCTTCTGGCTAGATGTTTTCAATTGCAGAAACTAATTTCTAATTCGTCTAGTTTTCTGACTTTACGGTTGACAAGCAATAACCCGCACCCGATAAAGCTACATTTCCGTTTGTTAGCTAATTTAGCATATTAGTTTCCAAATGTTTGATATTAATATCATAAAGTTTAAGTCTATCAACTAACTACTCGTTATTATAGTTGATAAGACAAACAATGAATACTATTTCATTCGGATTTGGCAGGTATAAGCCAGATGATGAATTAAATGATAATAGTAATAATTCTAGTAAAGCAGCAGAAAGATGCTCGTGCTGGTGTGTTCTGTCTATAGACGGACTCGGAATAGAGGCAAAAATTATACACAAAGGAAGAGGCAAATTCAAAATCCTCGAGGACAACTACAAGGGAAAATATATCGGCAAAATAGTCGATGCATCAGATGTGATTCGTTGTAAATTATAGGATGTTTGTGGCAAATGGACATAGGGCTAAATCACGTCTACTAATTGATCTTTCTAATTTCTGTCCCAGTAACATTTCGGAACTGTCACGCTGTCGTATGTTCACGCTACAACACCTAACAGTATCTACACAGACGTGGCGTTTTGAAAGACGCACTAGAAAATAACCACCACTACCACTCTTCATCACATTAGCAGAATAAGGATGAATTCGTAGAATTGTCAATATAATAATAGATGTTGCCAATTAGGTCTACAATATCATCGACACTCAAAATATATCTCTGAAATCCTCGGGGGTCGTCCATATCTTATCGATATTTTCTGATACATTTCTTCCTTTATCCCTAGTGAAATAATGGTTTATTGATACTTGTTCCGCTACTTGGCGTGGAATTAGTTTCGTTTTGTGGCATCCGCATTTCTGTCCCTGAGATTGTTTGAATGTGGGGCAAGAAAACACGGAACAGTTTGGGAATTTGGTTTTAGTATAGGTGTCAATAAAGATATGTTTTGGATGCTGGTCTTGGAGAACGCAATTCATTTGGTTTTGGTTTTATGAATTTAAATCCTGTGTAACTGACATCAAAATTAGATATGCTTAAAACATAGAGAATTACGGGCATAAACAAGAAAGACTACCAACGTACAGACCATAACCTCAGCTTATGACCGAATCTATAAGCCATTTTCATCTAAAAATATGAGATCCTACCATGACGACGAGCACTTGCGTCTGCGTGATTCGAATCGATGTATTCAGGATTTTGAGGGTTTCGTATTTTGTGTAGCTCCGGTGACCGTAGCATGAAAATCCGGAAAATTCTTAAAACTAGTCTTAAATGAGTTTTTTTAATTTAATTTGAGACCAGTGTTCGTCTACAATAGGCTGCAATCAGCATTTCTTGTAACTTCTAGATAGAGTACTTATATAGGACGTATTGAATTTTTATATGAGTGCCTTCTTACGGCTGGTCGAGTCAAGGGAACAGAAGTATTCTATGGGACTAAGGATGTAATAGACGCAGAGGTATCGTTCTTCTCAAGAACAAAGATAAGAATTGATATTTGCATGAACTATAGTAGGCCCCCACTAGACATTGGAATTGGACAAATGAAGAAAGCTCTTCTCGACGCTAAGGGTAGAGGTGTGAGATTAAGATATCTTACTGAGATCACAAATGATAACATTTCATACCACAAAGAGTTAATGAAAGTTGTAGATAAGCTTCGTCATTTAGATGGGATCAAAGCGAATTTTATGATTAGTGAAGGAGAATACCTTGCTCCTGTAAATTTGGATGAAGAAGGAAAGATCGCACCGCAGCTTATCTATAGCAATGTAGACGAAATTGTAGAACAGCAGAATTACATATTTGAAACTCTGTGGAGTAGAGCAATACCATCTGAGCAGAGAATTACAGAGATTGAAGAGAACAAGACTGTTCCAAGAACTGAGGTATTGTACGGCGCTGAAAATGCTGTTGGAAGAGGAGTTCAATTTATGAAAAATGCAAAGAAAAAAATGGATATATTCTTTGATAGTAAAGCCCCTTCTATAGTTGTTGAAATTGACGCATACAGGAACGGATATATGGAAATCAGAAAGGGAGGCGGTAAAATAAGAGCCTTTACTGAAATTACCAAAGATAACATCCACTATTGTAAGGAGCTAATAAAAATTGTAGATGAGCTTCGACACTTAGATGGAATCAAA
>QHBN01000056.1 GCA_003176995.1 Candidatus Nitrosopolaris wilkensis | reverse complement strand
AAATCAACACAAATAACTACAAAGTAACACACAATGAAGATACATTATAATTGCACTTGTACGCCTATCATGATCAAAAGAAACGACGTGGATTACACACTTCGTGGTATATACACGTTGAGAGATTGTTTGGATGAGCCACCATTTCAGCAACTGTTACATCCTATCCTAAGATAATCGTCTCTTAAATAATCACGACAAATATGAAGTTCTCAAATGTTGTAGGAGTATTGTAATTCAGGATCGTCTAACTCGGAAGGTAGCAGCGGTAAAACCTGTTCTGTGGGTTTGTGTCGTGGTCGTATAATTGTAGCTTCTGGGTAAAAGGACCCATTGTGAATCTGCACACTCTTTTACATAATACTAATAATACTGGTTTATATGAGATCCACAAAGCATGTTAGCAATTGATAAAAGAATATAGAAAATCATAAAGAACAACAGTAATAAGTAAATAAACACTTTTCAAGTTTGTTCTGTTATTGTCTGGCTCCCGGGAGGAAGACGGCATGAAACCGAACCACCAACTCAAATTCCTTGCCCAGGAATACTCGAAATTCTCTTGCTCGGTTTTAATCGAATGAATGATCTCTTTTCTAGTCCTCTGCAGACGAGATTTTTTGCTCATCGTTTCCTATTCGGTTTTAGTCTATTCTCAAATTCTTCACGAGTAGGATTGTATATCTTACCTAGATGGCCTAAGTCTTGTATTTCTGATAAATTATGCTAAGAGTTCTTATATTATTATTCTACCAGGACTTTTACTAAATCCACATAACAAGATGCCATTGAGATTAGCGCCTTGGGGGATCGTGATTATTTATTCCGTCCTTTACGGGAGCGTAATATTACCGGCCGAATCGCTTGCAGTAACCGCTGAAATAGAAAACCGTAGCCGCCTTATTGGTTCGACACAAACGGCGCAGATTATCTTTATGAAGCATTAGATTACGTAGCAAAGGGGAAAGTCGGCGACATTGGTCGAGCGTATGAAAGTGTTGATAAAGGAATAGTGCGTTTTTGTGCAGTAATAAAGCAGTAAAGAATAACTGAAAAAGGATAGTGTGAAATAGGAACAAAAACTTTTTGCTACTGGCGCCTAAGACAAGATGCGATCAACATCCGCTTTAAGTGCTTGAGCCTCCTGAACTCCCTGAGCTATGGAGGGTTAACCGCTAGAAAATGCATGATGGTGGATAGGACTGTTTATGATGGATGCAGTAGTATGTCGTTTTCAGATGTTGAAGATTGTGTCTCGCTAATTCTAGAGTTTGTCTTGTTTACTATGCTCTATTTTCAATAGAACCGTTGCTTCCTATCGTTACATTTGGAAGATATGTCGCTTCTTCTAACATTTTAGCACCGTTAACTACTACCCTTGATGTTTCTCTAGCGTTATCTCTCATGTGCTGTGTAGATATCCTCATAGTCTCGGTGCTTGAAAGTATAGTACCGTTCCATATCCTGATGGCTGCTATTGTACCGTCTGAAATACTACTTACTGTTCTTGCGTATGTTTCTGTAATCTTTTTGGGTGATATCCAAAAATAGTTATCAAAAAAAGAACTCCATGCATTTTGAAATGAATTAGTGATATCTCTTTGTGATTCGATGTAATTATCTATAATATCTCTTGCTGCATTCACCGTCTGTTCTTGATTATCGGTGATTGTCTGCATATACCGTGGTAATTCTCTATGTGTCTCATCTATTGCCTTTCTGGCCTTATTTTTTGCCTCGTCAAATGTTTGATTGATTACCTTTTTTGTGTCATTATCGGTTAGTTTTGTACTATTACTAGTATCTTTGTCATGTTTTGCTGTAGACATATTGACACTATCACATTATATCAATTAAAGATTACTGGTAAAACAAGATGTTCATAAAACCGTACGTTGTGCAGTCAAGATACCAGAACTAGTGAAAGAAAGCCGATATGATGAACGCATATTAAATGCTAATGATGTGAGCTTGAATTGAAATTGATCAGCTCGCATATTATGATAAGAACTTATTTCCTTTTTTTGCGTAAGGTTGCTGTCTCAAATAAGAATGGTCGATGTGGTGTAAAGCAAAAAAATCCTAAATAATGAAAATCTAAAAATCTCGAGAGTACATTTGCGTCTATATTCATGTCTCTGCAATTTAATAAACCAAATCTCTGTCCTAAATCGAAATAGGGATAAAAGGATTTGTTGTGCACCCTGATACCAAGGTAGGAGTTTCACTCACTTTTATAAAAGGAAGTATATATCATTTGAGTCATGGACTAAAACTGGGCGAACAAGGTTATCGGTTGACATGTGACACAATACACAAGGAAGACAGGTAACACCATAAAAAGAAAAGAAACAATTACTATTTACGTGGCATATTAATAATCCTGAAACTGTTTTAATCCTTAGTGTGCATTGAGATTGTACATATGGATCAAACTTATCATTGTAATGAATGCAATGTAGATTTTCCGTACAAACAAATAGCGACAGAGCATAGAAATGGTACAGGTCATATATTGACCGTGACAACTAACGAGAAATAAAAGTGCAGTCTATTCATTCAGCTTAAAATGCCGCTTCCTATAAGAGCTTGACAGGTCAAGGCTGCAGCACTATATGCCTTACAAAACGCCTTGCTATGACCAGGTGGACAACTACTTCCAGGAGCACTCGTTCCAGCCTGGGAGCCTAAATTAGCTATCGCAATGCGCAGTGCTTCCTTGCTGGGAGCACGGTCATATATTATTAGGTTTTCAAAATGATTTGATCTGATTATCGACGGCCCCTGATTTGCAAGATTCTTCTCATCTTTAACCTGTAGCACTGAGCTTATAAAACATAGCACTAAAACCCAAGAAAGGACCAACTGGTTTGAAACAATCACACTTCTCTGCAGTTCGTTGGCAACAAATTCATAGCGCAGAAATGATTCTAATTTAGTATTTTAAACTAATAAGGCAACAGCTTTCCATTTATTATTATTTCTTATTTCTTTTAAAAGCATAATAGTAAAAGACACCAGCAATTATAAATGCACCAATATACCAATATACCAATAAGGTGTAACGTAGCTACCAAACGGATTTACGTGCGGTACGGGTAGAGAACCCAAACTCTTTGTTGTCCAATCTGAAGCTTACATTAACAAACCTTTCTTAGGATCGGTATCCAGCGGCAACCACCATCTATAAAAAAACCATGTGAAGTCCTCAACTAGCATAGCAGATCTAACATTAGCTACTCCCAAGGACGCGGGTCCTTTCATGTCTACCAAGTATATTAAAACTAACACTATCAAAGAAAGGCCCGAAACCTACGAGAATAAAAATTACCATCATAGGATATATGTGGAAAGACTAAAGTCCCCTACTATTGAAGTAGCAACACGATGAGTCCCACCGTTTACCGTTAGGTTTGCAGTTTTTCCTAGGACTGGATCATTGATATAATAATATTCTAGATAACCGTAGCTAACTGCAAATACGATTACCAACTGCAAATACGATTACCAATCTAGAAGTCACAAGATAAGACACACGTACCCTTTTCAGTAAACAGAAGAACGAAAAACATTTTCCTTTTCAACTCTTTTTTTTAACAGTTTTCTTCATTCTTATCTCTGTATTCTACTAGGATATACGTACTAGTACTTTCTCTTATCTATTGAATTACCTCACCGCATTATCATGTTGATACGACTGAAAGCAAAGGCTCGTAGTATCGCATTTCGAGACATTAAGGAAATATTATTCGATTCTGGTGACACCTAGAGATATAGAGACCTGAATCTATGCTACAAGCAATCCAGTGGCTGGTTCTATTTTTGCTTTTGTTGTTTCTCTATCCTCTGTGTAAGTATCAATAGTTGAGTACAAGAAATCTGCCTCCTTGCCTAATGCGATCAGAATATTGTAGGTGGTATTCTCTAGTCTTGCTGTTTCTATCATAGATAGTACTGTCAGAACTGAATTAATTGAATATCGAAATCAATACACAATCTGCTTTATGTCTTCTGGAGAAATAAATCGTGGAGCATTAAGAGCGATATATACAGCAGTAAGCCAATGAAGTTTTATCAAAAAGCCAGTTACACCCGATCATTTCATTAAAAGAGTTATGACAGAGTTGGTCTCTATTGGTGTCTTCCACAGCACCAATAATTTAGTAGAAACGGTAAGAGCTGAACTAAAGTAAATTTTTCATGGGATGAGAATTATAGCTACTTTTAAGAATAAGGAATGGAATTAGTAGGTAGTGAGTAGTAAGTGAATACTACAGTAATAAGGGCTTATATGCTCCGGCACCTATCTACTATACATTTTATCAGGTAGTCCCAAAATGAGAGAAGCAAAAATAGGTGACAGAATAAACTCGTTCATACGGACGATAAATTCACGCAATTAAAACAGATGATCTTGGCACAGTCTGGGACATTTCTATTTTTAACGTAGAAATAGATGGAAAACCAGTCAGGGTATTATGGATCTCCTGTGACTCGGGAAGCAAATTGCCCTAATCGAAGGAACAGATGAGTTTGAAATTTTAGAATGCTGAAATGGGAAGAAATCATTATTGCAAGTATAAAGTAACTCCAACAATTAAAGCAGATGCAGGCAAAAACAAATTGATCCTCGTCTTCCAGATATTGTCTTTTGTGAACATTTTAACAATCATTAACTGTAATTATGAATTATCGGTTCTATTCTTACTCATTTAACAATTGCTTAACTGCACCTTCAAGAAAGCCATTTGAACCAAATATGGTCTGTCGTAATACACCCTTCTTGTCAATTAGGATAGCTGATGGTGTGCCACGTAAGCCATACTCCTCAAAAGTCTTTGCTGAATATTGCTTTAGTTCTAAATACTGTTTTGCTCGCTCGTACATTGACTGCTTGTCCTCCTCGATATAAGATTTGAAATCTGGGATATTAGCTTCAATGAAATCCATGACCTTGCCATCAGTCAATGGACCAATCTTCAGCAATGTATCCATTCCTACTGGGAATGGAATTTTGTAACCTAGTTTATTTCCTGGAGCCAAGCGGCCATACTCTCCTAAGACCCTTCTTGGTACTCCAACAACCTCACCAGTGGTTAGCAGCAGCTTAAGGTTTTCTAAAGTATTCTTGTCAAAGTCTTCAAAAGCCGTTGCCACTCCTAATACTCTTAGACCATCAAGATGATATTTCATATGCAAGTCTATTGCCTGTGGGATCCCTTGTGTGAAACAACCTGGACAATTAACTTGGAATACTTCAACAAGGACAACATTTCCCCTTTCTTTATCTATGTTGGTAGGGTTTCCTTGTATCCATTCAGAAACAGCCAGATTGGGAGCTTTATTTCCTATTTGAGGAGGCAATACACTACACATATTTTCAGCAACATCTAATTTAAACGCATAGACGCTAAATATACAATAATTGGTCGTTCCATTTTTGAAATCTTGCAAAATTAATCATAATGGCGGTCATATATCAATAGTAGCAGTACATATCGTAGACTAGCTTTGCTATTGTGACTTTGCGACCTCTGCCACTTATTGCGAGATCACGACCATTGTTGTTGAGTCCGATGAGATATGAATTGCCTTTGCCCAATAGATTCATTATACACTTTTTCTTTAATAAATCAGCGTCAGATTTGATTAATCATAAAGAAACCACACCAGAGTATTTATGATTTGGATTTTACACTTTGGCTATGAAAAGAAAAACATTCGCAATATTGGGTGTCCTCATTGGGGGCAGGTTAGGAATCGCAGTCGAGTACAGGAGTAGAAGTAGAAGTAGCACAGGGAGTCATGTTGAGCTAGAAAGATGAAAACATGGCAAGAAAAATCCTGGTATGATGATTGGGTGATATATTAATGATAAAAACACAATTAATTTTAGTAGCAGCGCCATTATTAGTGCTCATATGCGCACCACTCGCATACGCGGACGCATCATATGACGTGGGATACAATGCAGCGAAATTCGACTTCCTACACCATAAATCATATAACGACTCCTGTCACACTGATTATACTCAGTATAGAGTGGGATACTCTGAAGCATGGAATACGTTAAATGGCTGGTTAGGAAATCATTAAGCGGGCTTCCTGAGAAAGAAACCCCGATTGGCGCCTAATGCTCGTCGAAGTCTTGAAGGCTCTATGATCGGTGGAATACGAGAAATACAGGAGATGCTTAATTTCTGCCATAAGAATAGCATCGATACTCATTTGAAGGAGGAATTAAGTAAGCATCGTCTCTCCTCTGAAGACCATGATCAGCTTTTAGAAGTACTTAACATTATCGATACGATTCTAAGAAGATAGTGGCGGATTCTCTAACATCAAATCGCTAAAACTAAGAGAGAAAGCATTGCAGGGTAATTGCGAAATGCTCGAAAAACGAATTCAGTGTATGAGGATTGGCGTAGACAAATTACTAGTATTTAGTGTTACGATAAACGAGAAAGCGGAGACATATAACATGTCAATTTCCGCTGCTGCTTATCGTGTGATAATGATCGATGACATAGAGAATTGTAGTAGAATCGGCGGACTAAAAAGGAAATATCCAGACTTGCTCTCCAAATATATAGAATGAACAGAATTTGCGCGATAAGAAAACAAAGCGATAACGATGCAACTTAAGCTGCAAGCATGGTAACATTAGCGTTCAAATCAAATAGATGAAGGCCGCCACACCCCCATTTGATAAACGAAAATCAACCCTGGAGGTAATTTGTCATTAGTTAACTAGTCACAACCTTTGAATACAAATAGAACAAAAGTAATAATAAGAGTCGTGATCGCGCCTGAAGTTGTATTGGAACTTCAAAGCGTCTTCCATATCTGTTAATGATCGTATGACTTTTTGCAATAGCAGCTTGTAAGGAACATGTGCTTGGACAGTAGCCTCAAATGAGTTTGCACTAGATGCTACTTTCTATACATTTCAAAGTGAAGTAGATGACAATTTAATGATGGGCAGAGTAGCTAAACCCATCCAACACATTGGAGATTTTGGTCAAGAAAAGCGCATAAGGGAATAATGCTATAATCAAGAAGCCTAATCATGATCATGTTTAGAAAGATCGTTGAAACATGTATCTATTCTTCCGAGTTGGAAAAGCTGAAGAATTTTTACGTCAATAATATTGGATTACAATTCGTCTCTGAAGAACCTGGTAGACATGTTTTCTTAAAGGCTGGAAAAAGTATGTTGCTGATATTTAATCCTGACAGCACAACCAATAAAAAACAAATTATGTTTCCACCCCACGGTGCATCAACTCCACCTGCAAGCGTTCATTTTGCACTAGAAATCGAAAAAGAAGATTACGAAAATGCAAAAAACATACTGATCCTGAATAAAATCGAAATTGAAAAAGAACTAACGTGGGAAAATGAAAAATTAAAATCCATATATTTTAGAGATCCAAGCCGTAACCTCGTAGAATTTATTACAGAGGGTAATTGGCCGGCAGAAGATTAGTTGACAATCTGATGAGAATAACCCTGGCCTTTGACTAGGCAGTTATGATCAGTGGATCTCCATTGTTGCCGTGTAGGTTAAAGGAAATGAAGGCTGTGAAGGCCATAGAGGGTACAGGGCATGAATTTGTTATTTGTGATTATTAGACCAGAAAATATGAACTACGTAATCGTTTAAGATGACTTTGAATTCAAATTTTTACTTCTAAAAGTACCAAAAGTCTGCCAATAAAGTACCTCGATTGTCTATCGGTTGTAAGCCGATTTTATCTTGTTCATTTATAAGGCGTTCATTCATAAACTTTGTTTTTAGCTTGAATCATCGTGTTTCTGTCTCCTGATTAGACCTTTTATATCACTGTCTATCATTTCTAATTTCTCATGTCACATAACTAATTCTCGCTCTGAGTTGGTATCTTACTACAATACAATGTCTAATGAGATTTGATCTTCTGCTGGTATAATCAACTTTTGAATCCAATCCGAACAATGTTTTCTGCACTAATCAAGACCATCCTTTCATTCTACCAAGGCATATTTCTTCTAACTCTTGTACCTCCCTAATTCTGCATAGGAACGATTTCTACATTACTCGAACCACACTAGTGGCGAGGTAGACCTAAATAATAAAAAAAGTGACTGTATCTTATTATAGTATGTTTCACGTATATCTCCATGAAAGGGAAAAAGGATATACAAAAAGAGACATTGAAACCAATCACTAAAGTTAAATCAGAGGAAGATAAGGAATTGCAAGAGTTAGAAGTAGAATCAACTGGTGGAGGAGCGGGTGCCGGGGGAGGCTAAGCTAACGTCCTATTCTAGAGTGTTAGCAGTCGTTCATATTCAATAACAAAATTTTTTGAATCTTTTAGACCATTAGGCTTCTCCTGAAATTGCTCTAAGGAGGCTAACCTTAGATAAGTCCCCAGATATTGAATATCGCAAGGTTACAACATGGGTTGATATCAATAGTAACCACGAGTATTCAAATGTTTCAAGATGTTTCCTTGTCAGGTCTCTATTTTTTAATAATTGTGTATTTAGATTATTTATTGGTATATTATGAACCGTCAAGCAATGTGTCCCATTTGTAAACAGAAATTAATCGAACATTCAGAGCTACAATACAAAATATGCAAAATGATCACAATAAAGCAATTGCCCCAGCATTAAACAGTGAATTCAAGCACACAATCTGAAAATTAGAAGATATTGATCCCAATATCACTGATTAAACGGAGCAATTGACCACAATAGTAGCGATAAAATGTCCTGACGCAGTTGTGATGGCTATTGATAGTCATGCAACAGTAAGGGTCGAAAAGATGAAGACTCTGGGTGTAACCAAAATATTCAATATAAATAATTTCATGGGCGTAGGCGGTTAAGGGGACGCAGATAACATAAAGCTGTTTGTTGAAAATTTGATTGGAGAGTTCCCTCAGATGTTGCCGCGGAAAGCGAATTCAGGGATAAAATTCAAACTTGCTGCTCTAAGAAGAATTTCGCTGATTGTGTCCGCGTCCTCTTGTTTCGAGTTCAAGTACGAAGGCGATTGCAAAATTCTTGTATATAAACTAACTCGATGCAGATGCCAGAAAACACAGATTTTCCTGCTCACTGGAAGCCAGTCTATGAGTAACTATTCTTTTAAACGGTGAGTGGCTGATGATAATACAATAATTAACTTTGTAACTCATGTATTTGTTCTGAATTTTAATGTAACTCCAGCTATTACATTACAACGAAATGTTATTGGCATCGATTCTATTTTACCATTCATAGCAATCCCTAATGCTCGATTACTATTCTGCGGCTGGAATGAGTACCATTCAGCATTTCGACCGTGTTGGCACTAAAATACGATAACAATAAAAACGTATGTTGTGCATGTTTAAACGATTAAAAATGTCCGCTAATAGTAACACAAGTAAAAGAGAAAACATTGAACAAATTCCTAAGGAGGAGAATATAGAAGTACAGAAGGCGGTCAGTGAGCAGGGTGGGGAGGAGCAGGTTTCAGTCTTCTGATTCTTTAGTTATATAACAAACTAACAATCCATTATTCTCTTTAACTTTAGAGAGAATAATCTTTTATGTTTTTGAACTAGAGATTATATAATTACATAGATTGAACTCTTCAAACCGAGTACGTGCCCGTGGACATAAAGCATCAAGGGAAATAACTCCTGAACAAGCAGCGGACAAGGTAAAGGACGTAGCAAGGACTATTCGTGAGGTATCTTCTACGGCAAGAGACACAGTAAAAAAATTCCGTGAGAGTGGAGCTATTACAGAACTCGCAGAGGCAGTACATGAAGCTGCTGCTTCAACAAGAGATACGGCAAAAGAAATTAGTAATACAGCTAAAGAGGTCAGAGATAGCCATCTAGCAGCAAACACAGCTAGTGCGATTGAAGAAACAGCAAAGGCAGCAGGTGAAACATTACGTGTAGCATAACAGACAGCCAGACAAATTCCCAAGGTGGCACCCAAGACAAGCAAAACCGTAACGACAGGAGCAGCAAAGGCACGGAAAGCAACGAGAGCTACTTCGGACAAAACAGAAAAGACAATCAAAAAAGAAGCTGTAAACGCACGCATTAAAGCCACTAACCTTAAGAGAAAAGCAACGACGCATCTGGCTAGACAAAAACGGTCAAACCATCAAGCGGGAAAAAAGTCAGCTAGAAAGGGAAGCTAGTAGCATTATCTTGTTAATACTCCTATAATCCTTTCAATTGATATTATTTAGTGCTAGTCCAGCGTTGTCATTTAATGCAGTTCGCATTAAACTACAGTAGTTAATTAATTACAACAGTACATATAATTATAGAGCTTATTTCTAATGCCATTAAATTTTTACCAATTATATTACTTCAATAATTCTCAACGGCCTTGACAATTATTTTTGCTGCAATAAACTTTATGGCAGGTAATTTAGTTTGATGAGTATTCCTATCTTGTTAGCAATATGTGGTACATTCTTACTGGTAAAGAATCATGAAAGACAAGCAGCAAAAAGAAGGTCTGCAAGTTCACGACGCCAGCTGATACGATGAGATGAAGATGATATAACCAAACGCTGCTAAGACTCGCACTAAAAATTTACATTCTCTCAACTTCGCCGTCTCTTGTTCGGTATTCTTCAAGGTCATGCCACCACATCATAGTCTATCTAGGAGTATATCCATAACATGACCAAACGTACGAGCATCATGGCCAAAAACAACGGGTGCTAAAACAACGGGTGTGTTATTACACACAAAAAAAGACTACTAACTTGCCCATTGAATCAGATACTACCTAGGTTCCCTTGTCAGTAACATGGCACTGATTTTATCTACGATAGTTTCGGCGCTAATCGGTTTTGTTGCAAATTCATCAGCACCATAATCCAAAACCCTCGTCTTATCATTTTCATCTTCAGCAAGTGCCATAATCCTGATATTCGAATTAATCCTTTTTACTTTGATAATCAATATTGCAGCTCTATCAGCCGCTATTTTTCCGTCTACGAAGACGATATCCACTTTACCATCTAATTCATTTACTTTGTTCAGACATTCCTCAGCGCTATATGTCTTATGAACTTCATATCCCTTAAGTCCAAAAGTACCTGCCAAAATGGAGGTAACGTCTCTGTTATCATCAGCAATAATTATTCTGAGTCTAGGTTTGATATTCGTTCTCCTTCTTTGTGATAGAACTATACGGGTTACTAAAACTTTATTGTTTTCTGATTTTTAGTTGCTCTAGCTTTATTTATCTCTGAGTGATCACATGGGATAAAAAACACTGAAAATGTTACATAGAATCAATTGTTAATGAAGGTGAGAGTTATTAATGTCATTATCTTCTGAAGGCAAACTAAAAACAAATGTAGCTCCTTTCCCATCGGAGTTATTCTCTCCCCATATCTTCCCACCATGAGCTTCCACAATATTTTTTGAAATGAATAACCCCAAACCTGTGCCTATCTCAGATTCGGTAGCGAACATTGAGAATAGTCTTGGTAAAATCTCCGAACCTATACCGATGCCCGTATCTTTTACACTAAGAATAACTTCGTCAATATGATTTTTACCTTTCTTTTTTTTAACTGAAATAGAAACTATACCTTCTTTGGTAAATTTGATAGCATTAGTTAGAAGATTATATATGACTTGATTTATCCTGTTTTTGTCTGCAGTTACGAATATTTCCTCCGTAGTAGGGTCTGCTCCTCCTGATACTCTTTCTTCCTCTTTCTTAAACTCGTATAATATCTTCGTATTCCCATCACTTTTGTCAAGCTGCCTTCTATGATCTTCTATAGCATCTAACACAATCTCATTCAAATTGAAATGTTCTTTCTTCAATTTTAATGACTTGTCATCTATTCTTGTAATGTCTAAAATTTCAGAAACAAGCCTTTCTAATCTGTTGGTGTTACGAACTAATCTTTCAAAGTACTCTTTTTTCAGTGTAATTTCTCTTTTATCTGTCTCCTCAAATTCGTATTCTATCAATTCTAGTGTTCCTAAGATAGGCGTAATGGGAGATCTCAGCTCATGAGCAGCAATACTGATAAACTCCTTCTGTTTATCATATTTAGCGCTTACTTCTTTGTTAACTTCTTTAAGTTGGTTAATTGTTTCCCTCAAATGAGTGACAGTTGCTTTAAGTTGGTCAATCGATTCTGCCGATGGCTCATCCGTTGTTGCAGTGTCGTCTCGCCCACGGTTATTACTGGATTTTGTAGACACTAATATATCACCAGCCTATGAGCTGAATTGGACAGAAAATGATATAAAGATTCATAGTTGATTCTAAGATAATAAACGAAGATAGAACCGAGTAGAGTTCATATGCCTTCTTGTCTTCAATTCCGGCAAATGGAATAGTGAGAATGACTTTAAGATCTACTAAATTGAGTCCTATATATCTTTATTTTCTCTGTCAGTCATTGTGCGGCTCATCAGCGGATCAGCGTTCTTTGAGAGTCTTTCAGGGCGTTCGAATGCACATCGTCGAATTTAATATGCGACACAAGAATAGGAGATAGTAGAGCGAAGATAATTGGTTTCATCAAATCCCATCCAGCTAATGCTACGCCAAATCGCATCCGAACTAAAGCTCGATTTTAAGACTATCATTCACCACATGAAGCTATTAACAGAAAATCGTTTGGTTATCACTGAGAATAAAGAATCTCATGACATACTTTCTGACACCTTTAATCCTTTAATGGAACGAATCGTTGGTGGAGATTCTGGCTAAAATTCGGAAAAAGTAAGTTATGTCTGCATGAAGGTTACGCTCAGCTTTAGTCCTTATATGCTATATATGATAATATAGCCCTGACGATGACCGTATATCGTAACAACGATAGGTAAGATGATTTCTTATTTTTATTCACGCCAAAGATCGCCGACATATTCAAAGAATATGGTCTTTAAGAACAGCCCGCGTCTTAATATCTCTAACCGAATCTCAATGTAGGATGATGTAACATTGAGAACTAGGTTTGGTGAAAATACATTTGGCAACTGTGTAACATTAACTATTGATGGTCAAGAAACATTCACTCTGATGTATGAGAAAATTTTCAAAGCAAAAACGAGTATCTTAATAGCCAATTATGAGCTGGATCCTCGCTTGAGGTTCATAAGAGGAGATTCACAATCTTCTTCGTTCATTAACAATAATTTACCGCGGTCTTCAAGAGGCATCACATCAGAACCTGAAAATATTAACTTATCTCCCCAGAATTACACTGCATCTCCCTTGCAAGATCTTTTATTTGAAAAGACAAAACAAGGAGTAGAAGTCAAAATCATTGTTTGGCAACCAAAATTAATAATTAGACTATTACCTACCGCACATAAACGCGGATTGAGTGGAAGAGTAGGAGAACTTGAGCCTCTAGAGAGACTTGTACAACATTCTAAAATTGTAAAAAATTTGATGGTAAGGGTTGATAATTCTGCCCCTACCTTTACATCCGGTCATCACGAGAAATTTATTGTAATTGATAACAAGATAGGTTTTTGTGGAGGTCTAGACTTGTCTCACGGTAAATGGGATACCAATAGTCATGATTTTGATAATCCTTTAAGAGATCTAAATGCAGAGCCATGGCATGACGTACATGCAATGGTTGAGGGTCCAGTTGTAACGGATTTAACTTACCATTTTGTGCAGAGATGGACATTTTCAATAACTAAAGATATCGACCAGGCCAAGAGAATAAAGATCGAACCATCATTTGAAAATCAAAATTCCACTGGAGATACAGAGGTTATTGCGCTACGTACTTGGAAGCAACTGAATAATAAAGATGATGATAATGATGGTAGTAATATATTATCGTGGTATGCTGCAATGTTTAGAAAAGCAAAGTATAGCATATACATTGAAAACCAATTTGCTTTTCAGAGTCAACTTATAACTCAGCTTCTTGTCAAGAGACTACAAGAAGAGCAAAATCTAAAAGTAATAGTCGTAAGTCCGATGGAACCAAACCTCCCTGGGTTTATCAGTGGATTTGTCTCAAAAGAAAGTATCAATCATGTTAACAGAAATCTGGAACGTTTAAGAAAAGCTGGAGGGAGTCGTGTTAATACATATTGCTTGATATCACAACACAACGCTGCTAACGAAAAAAGGAAACAGATCTATATACATGCAAAGGTAATGATAGTGGATGATAAATGGATAACTATTGGCTCTGCAAATATGGATAACGATGGATTTAAAAATTCCACTGAAGTGGATCTTGGTATCACTTCGCCAGTACTTGCACAACAACTTAGAGTCAAACTATGGCGTGAACATCTGACAGAAGAAGCTGATTCGTCAAACAATAGTGTTGATCTAAACAGCTTTGACGAAGGCTTTAATGCATGGAAAACATTGGCAAGTGACAATGGAACAAGAATTTTAAGAGGCGAACGTATACGAGGACACATATATTACTATAACTTTGAAGAAATGAAATGTCCTCCACCTTATGCTAATGCAAGGGGCGGCAATAAATTTAAGTTGTTTTAATTTGCTAAAGGTTTGTCGTGGATACAATAACCTACCTTTAAAACGGAGTAGCTTCTATAGTTTAGTTTGATATTAGATCAACTCGGATACGGTATGCGATACAAGGACTAAGGGATTTCTAAATCTGCTTTAGTCAGTTTCCTAATAGCCAATCTTCTCTCATACATACATGCATGCAACAAATGTCAGTGTCGTCGCTTCATCCTTGTCCTTTTTTCCCAACAGACCACTCACAAACTCAGTCGTCTGGTAATGATCTTTTGCCCCCCCACATCATCTGCTGTTGTTGATGATGATGTGAAATGCAGGATAACCAATCTGAAATCGGCCCACGGTATTTAGTAATAGTCCCTCTTACTTCGTTTTTATTCATATGATAATAATATCTGATGATAGATTAGTTGAATAAAACTGAGATTAGATATATGCTGTAATGAACAGAACCATAGTAGTAGCCATGACACATCCCCATACTATTTTATTCCAATCAAAGATCTTCTGTCCGTCTAGTACTCCAAATGGTAACAAGTTAAACATTGCTATCCATGCATTGAATGATGCACCTGCATACAAATACGAATGATGTGGATATAGATAAGTCGATATTAGAAATGAAAATCCCATTACCAAATTAGTCAATGGTCCCACGAGTGCAACTCTTCCAAACTTATTTCTGTCAGACAATCCAACCATAACTGCACCAGGAGCTATAAACTTAAATGGCATAATGGGTAAAGCTGAAATTGCTGTAACTATAAGTCCATATAGTTGTGCACGAAACTCAGCCCAGCTTCCATAATACTGTGCTAGAAATTTATGAGCCAATTCATGAACAAGAAAAGCACTAATGAATATAGCAAGAAATTGCCATGAAATATACCTGTAATCATTAAATGATAAACCTACAGCGGTTATTAAAAGTGTAGCAATAAAGAGGTGTAACAGTTCGGTTTTTGAACTTTTTATCTTTATTGCTCTAAGTAATGATCTCCCAATGCTATTACTAAATGATGATGCTGCAGGGCCACCATCATAGTTGCCTTGCATCATAAGCCTTCTTTTTTCTGCATATTTATTCATAAATGGACACGAGTGATTTATGGGAATTCTATGAAGATGACAAAACGATTCTCCGCAGTAATTGCACCGAAATGGAATGCTCTCCTCAAGACCGCACGTATTGCATCTCATTATACCGTCTCAGCTAAAATAACCACAATGGTAATATTAACTGACGCGTCTAGGGGTTGGTGCTCTATGGTTAATTCCTTATCTTTGTTTTAATTAAAGATAATAATTGACTAATTCTGAATGGCTAGATTAGTACCTTATCCTCTTTAATTGCTCTAATTTGTTCTACTTCTTCTGCCTCTTTTTTACAGCATCAAATGGCGAAGTAGCGACAAATTATTATCTGCAATATATCCACGCAGTTAACACAAATTTTAAATCCAATTAACTTAACAGAACCTTTATACTATGTATATATATTGATGATAGTAAAATGAAGAAGGACTTTATTATTTCAAAGATCGAAGCTTCTCAAGATGGCGCACCTTTCATTTATGTCACATTTAGTGACGCGAATGACTACAAGGCAGGCGGCGAAAAGCAGCAAAATCCTTTTGGTCCAAACATGATGGCATTTACTTCCCCAGAAGATTTGATGAAAAATTTACCGAAGATGATGTCAAATATTTCACGGATGACCGGTGGTGGTGGCGTTCCCACGGATTCCCCTACATTTAAAATGAGTATGAAAGAGTATGAGGACATTGGTATAAAAGTGGGTGATAAAGTTACGATAGAAATTAAAAAATCAGAAAATAGTGGAATTTGAGCAGCATTAAACGCTAGAAATACAAACCTTAGCCATAGTTTGTGTTAGTAGGACAGGACATTATAGTTTGTTAAGATATAATCATACATTGTAATATTTATTAATATGGTAGCTCATTAGACATCACTCGATCTAAGAGTCTACCAGCAGCTCTCACCTTAGGTTTGTTCCAAGTTGAGTCAAATGTTGGTATCAGATGTCATTAATGCTGCCTCATCTAGGCCAGCAATCCTATTCCATGAAAATTTATGAATCAAAAACGGGAGTTACTTTGTGTATGCGCATAGTAAGATCCATCGTAACACAACATTCATGAAAATAACGAAGCGCCACGGGGACAATCTCGGCTTAGAGTTTGTGAAACTGGAGCGTCAAGGTGCAGATGTCAGCTTAAAAGTAGATGAGTTGAAAATGACGGACGTGACAAATTGGCGCAAGTAGTGCAAGAGACAGAGGTTTTCAAAAAGCATGATATATTCTTATATTCTTTTCCTTGGCTTTAATAAATTGTATCTCTTGTCAAATTGATTTTTTGTATCTTTTAATGCTTGTTTGAATCTAGGATCCTGTGATAAAATTCGTATGGCTGCGGAGGCGACGCCATAACTAGAGATCAGGGAAAAAATAAGTTCTTGAATTCGTGCTTGAATAGACATTTGAAAAATTCTCACATAGAACTCCTCTAAGGCTGCGATAGGCACTTCTACTGTGTACTGGCCAAAGGCCGCCCGGACAATGAACTCATAATATTTCTTTCCTCTGTAGCTTACGATTGCGCTTGTTCTTTCTTTATTAAGACTGATTAAGAGAGATTCTAACCCATGAGATACTGTTATTCCATTTTCATCGTCAGTTTTTTTAATTTCAGCTTTATCTATCCAATCCCGCTTGAATTTTTGCTTCAGGAAATCACGTAACACCTTTGTATCATTGCTTAAGTCATGGACATTTTGCCATACAAACAGTTGGTTTGTTAGATAGCCGTTTCTTTGGTTGTATGTATGGTTAATGATATGAATTGTCTCTTGTATTCTGTCACAACACTCGTGAAGATATATGAGTATTTTCGAGAATATCACAGAATCATTGATCTTTAGAAGAGAGTCTTGTGTGATGTAAGGATATAGGAGAACCTTGAATAATAGATGGTCACCTTGATATTTTAACAGATTTTTCAGCAATCCATATGGCAACTTGTCATTTTTTTCTATCAGATAATAAGTTCCGTAAGCGCTTAATTTGTAATATTTTGTTTCACTTATGTTCTCGCTCATAATATTGGTCTTTTCTTGATCAATGTTAATTAGTTTCAAATCCAAAAGTGTGCGAAGATATTTTCTGATATTTCCACGATCTTTCAAGGTTTTTGAGAAAGAAGATTTTTTGCATATTTCAGAAACAGAGAGGCTATCCTGTTCAGCGATGTACTGGAGAAGCCTATGTAGAATTTGTCTTAATTGTTTGCTGCTTTTGAACTCAGATAATGTCTTCAGTTCCACATAGCCGTAGCCATAAATATTAGGGGGGAGGTAAATCACAGGTTTATTTTACCTCCCAATTTTTTATGTATGTTAAAAAATTCATGTAGTATGAGTGATTCAAATTGCTCCAATGATTTGGAGAAATACAACGATGCCGCCATGTATAGACGCATACAAGGTCTTGTTGGTGAGCAATCGTTTAGTCTTGTATTGCCGAAACAGTACGCAATCAATCTTAGAACAGGCAAGGGCGATTTCGTCAAGGTCATACAAGTAGGCAATAAGATCATTCTCGAGAAGGCCTAGATATAAAATGAAAACAAAATTTGACATTTCAAATAAGGCGAGAATAAACACGAGCAGGAAAAAGAGAATATCGAAATGACTGGAATCAATGAAAGTCGTCCTCTTCTGTCTCCTGAAGCTGCTAATTTCAGCACCTTCCCCCAGACTGTAAAGAGTATCATAACTAGTCTTAGGATAATTATCGACCAACTGGACTCAGACTTTAAGCAAGCAAGGGAACTGATTCAAGAGATAGCAAAGCATCTGGATGAAGGTGATCTTTGCGAAAGAAACCAGATATCCAGAACAGTCAAAAAAATATTGAATGACAAAATTCAGGAGGGTAAGATAACCGAGAAGTGGATCGAGGAATGCTTATCGCCGGAAAATAAAAGGCAATATACCAAAGGCGAACTCAATTCGCTTTCAAAACATCGGCCTAAACGGCAATTAATTGAGGTTAGTGTAGGAGGAAATCAGATTTTACCGGAACAACAAGCCGATAAAGGCATTGATCGGCTTAGTGAAAGACAACCATCTAACAAAATGGGACCTGCCGATAAACTGAAGCAACAAGATGTCATATTACAAGAAGGTGAATTCAAGGCATTAGTTGAAGAAAATGACGAATTGAAAGAAGCTGTTCTAAGACAGACAGCTTATACTCAGTGCTGACCAGGTTTCTAAGTCAGAACTGAGTTTACTGTGGCTAAGGAAAGGTATCAAGAGATTGAAAATGCTATGCACAAGAGTAAGAATCTGGTTTATCTCATCTTTGATAAGAGCAGAACATTCCTCCGGGTTCGACCCGATGTTTTCCACTAAGTGATTTCCAAAAACGTACCAATTCAGTCTGAGCATATCGTACCCAATGAGCAATTAGTACATATATTGCCATTCCGGAAACGTATATCTAAAACCGAAATAGAATGGCTGGCAATTGAGAAATATAAAAGATGCGGTAAACGTCTTAGTTTCAGTGATATTGTCAATCGATTTGGTTGTTCAAAGACGAAAGCCCAACGTATCCTGAAGGATTGTTGTTCTAAGAGGGTAGATAACGCAGAAAGTAGACCTGCTCCGATTCTTTTTAGGCTACCAAAACGTACGAAGCCACAACTATACTTTCCATCGATAATTAGAGCAGACATATTAGAAAACTTAAGAAATAGAGAGAATGTACTAATTGAGCCCACGGGGCTTAACCTCTCTTCGTATTCTAATAATCCGATATCAAATGCTCTTGATTATCAGAAAGCACGATATTTTTTGGACGTCTTAAAGCAGATCAGATTCTCGCCACTATGCATTCACAAATTACAGTTACAACTATCTATTAATTCAGAAGTATATCATGATGTTAAGCATGAATTTAACAAGTATAATAGAGTAAAAGTACATCTGGAAAGAATTGGCAGCGTCAAGTATCTGATTTATCCAAATGGAAGGGTCCTAGTGTATATTGCATGTAGTGATACGCCGTTTAAACTAGAGACTGATAATGATGTTAGTTTCTTGTTCGCATTTCTAGGACAAGTCAGAGACAGATTACTTTATGTGTTAAGTGATGTAAGGGAAAGATTTGTTCCCTCCATCATGGATTGGCGTCTTCTTGAATGTGATGTAAACAAAGATGTTATAATAAATGATATCATGCAGCTGACGTTACCAGATATTCTACTTAAAGCTGCAGATAGAGTATTCAGACTTTACGTTAAATCACTACACGATAAATCTGTTTGCAGATGCGAAGAGTCTCTCACTGTCGATCTGCCAATTTCTCTAGCATTAGATGAAATCAGATTTCCCTACAAATCAACTATAGATAGTATAAAGCATGCAGTTGATGAAATAAATCAAAAATTAGATTCTCCTTTAAATTCAAAGTGTAATACGTCTTCTGTCGGTACAAATAGAGAAAAATGAAGGTTACCGCATTTTGATGTAAGCTTCTTGATATCAAACCGATTTACTACTCAGCAACAGATGATACTAAATTTTAAAAAGAATAAGGAACTATAGCGGTGACATCAGTAACCAGATCTCCCCCATAGAGAAAAGGAATCGCATATACCAGATTTATCTAATAGCGATAATGAGTCTAGTAAAGATAATTCAGAAGCTACACTTGCAGAGTTTGACCTAAGGTCTTTAGAACAAGATTTGGGTGACAGCCTAAATACATTAGATGAGAAGAAAAAATCCTCCACCGTAGAAGACGACTACTTCCCTCGGAATCTTATGTATGATCCTCACCACATTCTCGATGGGATGTTGATATTGAAGTGCCCCTTTTGCAAAAAATACACGAACCCACTAGAGTATGACATGAAGCGCCATCTGCGCTATACACATAAGGATAAATTACTGACTAACTTGCCTCTCAAGGGCAAAGGATTCAATATGGAATACAGGGTGGCGTATACAATTGATATCATGAAACAAAGAGTGCCACCGGAGTATTATGATCACAGAACTGCAAGATTTAACTCCGAAGGTGAAAATATTGTGTTGGATCTCTCTTTATATAAATACTTCATGGAGTAAATATTCTTTGACTTTGACTGTCCAATATATTCTTACTCGTAAAGAGGCCCGTCTGGACTACGCATCTGCATATTTGTAATCTACGTGCGAAGATGGCACTTCATTATTTATTATTAGTTTCCAAAACTATGTCTGTAGATCTAAAACTTCAAAGACTTATTTATTATGGTTTTCAGAGATAAGTTAGATTATGTCAAAATCTGGAAAGAACTTTCCTAATTGGGAAACCTTATACAAAAGTCAAAGATAGAGACAATGCCATGGTGTAATGATACTGGGTAAATTGTATGGAGATAAATAAAGCATTAGAAGGATTATGAGAACCACGGATTGAACAGCTGCTATTGTTGTTTTACTGTTATTGTGATTATCGATCTATTGCATCTATGAAGTCTTTATGTGTTTTTTGAAATGTTCGAAGTTGCTTGCAATTTCTTTCTTCCAATCGTCTTCTGTATAGCCATGGGCTTCTATACCATGCTTCCTGGCATTTTCTATAAGCTCTTCCTCTGTTTCTCCATAGATAGTATGTGTACATATCGGATCTCCTGCATCTTTACAGTTGAGGCTTAAGGTCATAAAAGATAGTAATCTTATCTTAGGAGTTAAGCCTTTCGTCCTTGAAGTTAGTTCTCAACTAGTGACTGCAATTCATTTTTGCGTATTTTGATAGACCAAGTTCTAATTAGGTCTATTAGACATGGGTCAGCTTCTAAGAGGTATTTAATTTAATTCTGATCACAACTCTCTTATCCTGATATTTCTAAATGATACATGAGAATCTACATCATGATTCTGAATTCCAATATATCCTTTTGTTAGCCTGTTACCAAAAAATGACGGTATCACTGTTTTGTTATTTAATATAACTGTATAATTCTGATCTACTGCTTGTATCTCAAAACTGTTCCATTCTCCGACTGATTTTGAAGCTAATGTAGCTGGAGCAGCGAGGCCATATATTGCGCCTGTTTTATGCACAGGTCTTCCCTCAGGTAAAGCCAAATCATCTATCTGAATCTCATATCCTGTATTAACAGCAATCCAGGGATCATTGCCTGGATCAGAAAATCTGACAAATACACCTGAATTATCGTTTTTGCGTTTAACCTTCCAGTCGATTTTGAGTATAAAATCATTGTATTTCTTTTTGGTATACCAAAGCAAACCCATTCCACCTTCGGATTCTAGTGCTCTTTCCTGTTTAATGATTTGAAATCTTCCGGGGCCGGCCATATACCAACCTTCATGATCTAGCCCATTGAATAGATTTACGAATCCATCATTATTATTAGTTAGAATCATAAATGTGATCTAAGTTTAAGGTAAAATAAAAACTAGTTACAATGGCTAATCTTCGGATTAGCATGTCGATTTGTGGAACTCTGAGCAGATGGGATTAGCTGGCTTCCCTATACCATACAACGGCGTGCTTAACATTACCCGAATAGTCTCTCGTATTGTTTCCGAGTAATGTTCCTTACCTTCCTTCTCCAAAACTTTAACCATCTCTTCGGGTAAAGGCAACGTCGTTTTGTTGTTTGCCATTTCTTACTAGCAATAATGTATCTTGGTGTAATGTATGCAAATGTTGGAAATGAGACTACTTATGAATCCTGCAAACGCAAATACCATCTCTTGTCTTATCATTGTGCGTGATCACAATGATGTCTTTGGCTCCATCTTGTGAGAGCGGTAAGTTTATAGCTCCACTAAGATTAGCTCTTTGAAGATTAGCTCCTTCAAGGCTAGCTCCCACGGTATTATCTTTTTTGAGGATTGAAGATTATCCCCACGCTGAATGATGAGCAGAGTAGAATATTACTAGGGATACCATCGTTAATGTTGTTTTACTATCCTTCAGCTTCGGACTAGCGTCGCTGCATGGAATAGGCTGGCTAGCAAGCATCAATTCGCCCAAATTTTCCTGCAGGACTTTCGAGGCAATATCCTTAGTCAAGATCCATTTCAGATAATCAAGCAAAACACTTTACACTTATAAGGGTACAGAATTTACCTCCGGTGTATATTCATTGTCACGAGAAGTTGGAGATGGTGTAAGCAAAGCTCGTATAGAAACACTTACGGATGGAGTCTTTGCTATTGTTATGACTATTTTAGTACTGGACATTGTTGTACCACACCTATCTCATTCGGAGGCATCTACTGAGCTTCTAAAACGACTGCTTGAGTTGTGGCCTGTTGTTTTAAGCTATGCATCAAGTTTTATAATTTTGGGTTTTTTTGGATAGGCCATGATAGTCAATTCCACTACATCAAGCGTGTAAATCGAACACTCCTCTGGATAACTATCTTTTATCTGATGTTCATAGCATTGATACCCTTTTCAACGTCTCTACTTGGAGAGTATGCAGACCAGCAGATTTCAGTCCTCATTTATGGGGTTAATCTAACCATATCTTTCTGTTGGAATTATTTGCATTGGTGGTATGCTACTAAAGATCATCGTTTAGTCGATAGTAAGTTAGACCCTATCTTGATAACAGTAGTATCAAGAAGATACTTGGTGGGAATTATTATGTTTTTGATTGCAGTTGCTGTATCTTTTATAAATATTAATGTAAGTCTTATATTGTATATAGCTACTCCCCTGTATTATCTCATTCCAGTTCAAAGACACAAATCCTGGATTTGGTTTACCAAAAATAAGTAAATAGAGGATGCTGCCCACGTCAACATTCAGCTCACAGGCCGGTATAATCAGCAAGTACCAGGAGAGCAATGAACAAGTTTGTCTAGACACAAATATGTACTTGGAAGGTACACAATAAAAAACCACCACATCAGAAATTAAATCACGAGACGAATTTGTTCGCCCGAGCCAGATAAAACAATTTAGATTCTTCTTTTAGATTGCGTTAACGATCCTGATCTAATTCTGATTACCACCTTCAAACTATTATAGATGAGGATTCCCTCCAAGATGTAGCCACGATCCCGTTCCTGGACAGCCAAGGGTAAAATCAGTGTAATAAGATGACGACAAGACTTCTGTTTGGCAGAAAACAGCTTCTATCTAAGGTGCATAAAATGATAATAACTAGCTCAAGGTATATATGATGATTTAGTTCGAAAGATGATTCGAGATTTTTTTCCGCGAGTTGTTCTTGTACCGAGGTATGATAACAGGAAATTTTTTGTCATGTTTTTGATTCTAATGGTGTCTCTAAATGTTGATGGGGCGATTGCTAATAACGCAGATATATTAAGCAAATTCGCAGTTACCTTTTGGGGAATATCACTATTCATTGTTATAGCAGCAATTTTCGTATTTGGACAATATTGTATTTTGGCATTGGTCAGGGCAAAAAATAAGGAAAGTCAATTTAAGCCGCGTAATGCTAATCAACTCGAAAAATTGATGACAGCATTCCAGTACAGTTTTGCTGTAATTATGGTAATTGTTGTTCTACAGATAATTAGCACAAATCATTACTATACCCACTTCCTTACTTTATCTATCGTAACAAGTTATTGCCTTACTGTTTTTTTTATGAGTTTACTTGCGTATAAGCTCTTTTCTTGGTTCAAACTAAACAGAAGGCTAGTAGTTTTGTGCTATGGTTTAGCAGCTGCCATGATTGTCGTTAATGCCATAGATTCAATCATTCTTAACATAGTGCCGTTGCTAGGAAAGCCACCATTGGTATCGGCACTCTCTCCCGTCATCTTTCAAACCGGCTATAGTCCAGGTACAGCTATGTCCGTGGTTACTTGGCTTCAAAGTAATTCCGTGTTGGGGTACATTATTTTAACGTGGGTAGCTACGATATTTCTTTTGAGGGCGCACATAGAAAGAGTAGGGAAGATAAAACTCTGGGTTCTAGTAACCTTACCATTGGTATATTTTGAGTTCTAATCTTTCACTCTATCAGTCTTTATACCCGAATAGTCCGGTTACAACGGTAACTTCGTCAAGTGTATTGATACCGCTCTTGCTTCTCGTTTTTGCTACAACGTTATGTGGGATTCTCTTCGGGATCGGTTTTTGGGCCGTGTCACGATTTCTACGTCGTGGTAGTGACGTTAGAGATTATATGATCATCACTGCATTCGGCCTCGCTCTTTTCTTTACGGCCGCTGACGCGGGTCTCTTACAAGCTAGCTATCCACCATTTGGACTCGCAGACGTCTTGTTCGTAGCATTATCGTCTTATTTGATACTAATAGGCCCTTATCATTCAGCAGTCTCTGTGGCTCAAGACGTAACATTGCGAAAGTCCATAAAAAATTCCGCAATAAAGGAATCAAAATTACTAGATAGTATTGGAACAGCTCAGATGACTCAGGAAATAGAGAATAGGGTCATGAAAGCTACCAAAGCAAATGCAGATCTAATAGCAGAACAGAGTGGAATAGAACCATCACTAACGCAAGATGAAATCAAAGAGTATGTGGAAAAAGTAATAGAGGAAGTTAAGAGTGTAAAGTAAAGTAGTATGGTTTTTTTACTGCTTTAACCAAGAAGTTAATATTATAGATATTTTACTAGGATCTATGCGACACCCATGACATTTTACCCGGATCGCAGGTTATTATTGCAGTAGCCGTAGGCGTTTTTGGAATTTTATCCATTCTGATCGTGTATGGCAAGGTCATTTCCTGCTCATTTCAAATACCGATATCAGTTAAGAATTAAAGAAAGCTGTTAGAGATAATAAAACACCGGCGAAGGAAAAATGATGAAAAATCTCCTAATCTTTGGCGTTATCTTAATGCTTATAGGTGGAATTGCTAGTTTATTACTCGCAATAACTCACGCTCAAGCGCAGCAGATAACACAACAACCAGCATTTACGCAACCTCAACCTCAACAACCTCAAATGCAGCAACAAATACCACAGCAGCCGCCCTATAGCAACCAATTTCCACAACCAACGCAAAACCCCTTTCCTCCACAGCAAACATACCAACAGCCTCAGTACCCTCAACAGTTACAGCAACAATTTACTAACCAGCAGCAACCAACATATCAATCAAATCAAACCTCACAGCCACTCTATAACCCGGGTAAAGTAATCGCATGTCAAAATAAAGTATTGAGTGATGCAATTACCAGTATCCATACACTTCCGGCAAGTCCAGCTTTTATTCAAAACGCAACTACTGCTTTGGATAACTGTATCATGCCAACCAAGTGATAAGTAGAAAATGACTGACTTGAGCAAAATCATATCAGAGTGGGATACGCCTGCAATGTCAGTTTATGCTACAGAACATTCTTAATAAAGTTCGGATCCTTTACGATCTTGTTTCCAGCTTCCGTAGGAATTTGGGCACGAATTATAAATCTCACGTCACGGATAAGGCGGCTGTATTTAAAAGTCTTATTGGTTATTATTCTCGTGTTTACACCCATATTGGGCCTTATACAACTAAATTCCTCCTCCTAAGTTATGTAAACGTTTAAGAGTTATCCCTATAATTACTAGCTTCATTCCTGTCTTAGTTTTTCTTTGTCTCTTCTAGGAATGGGTGTAGCCCTTAATGCCATTCCACAGCACGGACAAAACGTGCCATCATTAAATAAGTAAATTTCACACCTTCTACAATATTTCATGCCACCCTTATAATGGCACTTACCAACAATAATTTTGGAATACAACCTCTCGCATAGATTTCTACACGCCATGGAGAGTAGTAAGGAAAAGGTTGGACTCCTAAAAATATGGGAGCTACTTACAAAGAGTGGGAGGGTAGATGCGTTTGATGACCTAAAATAGCAGAATAGAATATTTGCTGAGCGTGTGGCATACTAAATCACGCAATTTCTATTGGAAATAGAAATGGATAAATGGTTGATGTCTGCATGTTTGCAGCTAAGAACTGAAAACTGTCGGTTTCAGTCATACTATATTAGTGTGAAAAACTTCTGTTGGTGGGATAAAGTAACATTATCCCCCACCTTATCCGATTATTATGTCTGTTTCTGTTTTAATCCAGGTAAAAAGTTTTCCCAGTCTTCCTCATCGCTAACTTCATCAGTAAGTAAATCTTCGAATATTTCATGAGTAACCAAGTCTTTCATATGATACTTTTTTGCCAATCTATTATATTTCTCGATTGCACACCTTTCACCTTCTAATACCACTTTTATTACATGTACGAGATCTGCTCGATCTTCTGGCGTAGGTGAAAAACCACATGTTGAAGTCTCTGTAAGTTTGGTAGTAGGTGTACCTCCAAGCTGAATTATCCTATTTGCAAGAATCTTTGCATGATTCATTTCATCCATTGATTGCTGTTCAAGTTCTTTTTTCAGAGTCTCAGCATCTATGCCTTCGATGATTTGAGCATACAGAAAGTATTGAAAGTGTGCCAACCATTCGTCAGCATAGGCAGAGTTAAGATCACTGATAACTTCCTGTACATCGATCTCTACTATTTCTTTACCTTTTTGTCCCATATCAAAGGAATAATGAAATCTATTGTTTAAATAGTTACTGCGTCAGAATCCTATCTGATATCAAGGAATTTCGGTTAAGATTACATCTCTGGCGATGGCTGCTACATCAATAGCAGCAACAACATCTAAGACTTTTAAAAAAATTACAAGGCTGCTGGATTCATTTATAACGATACCAGTGGTTAGACTGGCCTAAGAGGAAGGTGTTTTTTGCCTCTTAATCAGATAAAAAATAATTAGGCGTTCCGAATTAGTCCTGTTATTTTCTGTTTCATTTCTGGAGTTATGTCTTCTGCTTTCATACCATGAACTTCCATAGCAGTCTCTCCGCCATTTCTCATAACTTCTTCTTCATTCTCGCCTTTGACAACATGATCGCAGTCAAACCCTGCCTCTCGACAACTTAATGTTTTCATAACTTGTTAAATAATTGACTATTTTATAAGTAAGTTGTTATAATAACGAACATCGATATAGACAAATTTTGATTTCTTAGCCTCGTGGTTTCAGTAAGACCCTTTTCTACAACCTGCATCTCAAAAAACTTGAGCTGTTGTTGTTATGTTGGATGATTGCTGCTGATGTGTGGTGTATGTTTGTTGAAATCCTTGAATGTATTATCATCTATGTAATTCGAAAAGTGAACTATTTAATCTAT
>QHBN01000055.1 GCA_003176995.1 Candidatus Nitrosopolaris wilkensis | reverse complement strand
ATCTATTGTGCTACAAGCTAGCTAATTACATATCTTAGCCAACTATTTCTATCTTAAGACGTTTCTCATTTAAGGTGTGATCGTCACAGGGCTAGACATTGTTGCTTTTACTTGTCCTATTTCAGATATCATCTTATTAATATTTTCCCAGAAATGTTTTTCAAATGAGTGTGCTCTGTAAGCTTCTACACCGGCAACAGCAGCTCCAACACCTAACGAAACAACACTTGCAATAGCAGCTGGTACAACGATATCTCTACCCCATGCGCCAGTCCGCAGAATTAAATCATAATTACTGCCGGCGCCACTTATCATTACCTCTACCTCTCTTACATTTCCAATGATAACGCTACCTTTGCCGCCCTTGTGCGCCTTTATACTCCAATAATTTTCATATTTCTCTTCATGGATTATCTCCAGTTTAAGCTCTTGCAAATATTTTTTGATGAGATCAAATAGTTGTGAGATCTGTTCAATTTGTAGACTTACGTGCTCTTGCCTCATTGCCTCTTGTAAAGGGTAATCTCTATTATACTTTTTGCCTATTATTAGGCGCAATGCTTTCAACGAGGCTAGTACTCAGTCTAAACAGAGAATAAGTAGAAAATCTAAAATTGGATGATAATAGTCTTGGCCATGGGTGTAATCGAACAATAAGAAAGCGATAAACCGTCTATAGGGAAGATTCGAAGCCAATACTCGTATTATCTATAATCACTATTTTCATTATACTCTCCGCAATACAAACTGTACATGCTTTTACGTCTAACAAACCCGATCCTGCGAAACTCCATCTATCAGATGCACAAAAGTCCATGTCACCATATGGAGCCAATATAGGGAGGATAATACTGTATAGCATAGTAATCGTAATTGTAATTGTAATTGTAATTGTTACCAGACTCAAATGGACCAAACATGGAAGAAAGGTAACGAAGCCGAAAATTATGGTAGAGTCTATTTTCTTTTTAGCATTAGGTTCTATTGTTGTCTTCGATTCATTTTATAATAGTGGCGTTCCAATTTTATATCTTATTCCTTATTTTATTTTGTTTTTTGGTTTGCAACATTATACTTATTTACATTCAAATCGGCTTATTTCGTTCTGGAAGGAATCAAAGTCTGGTTCCATTTATGTAAAGGGCGGAACACACATTCATCTTGCATATGTGATAGGAACAGCATCACGCATTATAATATCGGTATTGTTTATTGGAGGTTTGTTTTCGCCAAGTCGACGAGGGATAATCTACATTGATAATTCAACAGTAGTACTTGTAACCATAGTGTTTGATTTGCTATTAATGATTTCTATCGGCTTGTTAATAGGGATAAATAGAAGGATACTTATTCGATATAATTGCATTAAAGAAGGAAAAGAAAAGATCTCGGAAAAGTAGAGATACGGTTTTTCTTGTTCCAATGCAAAACACCATACTAATATGAGTATATTTGTACGACGTGAGGGATTAAGAGAACTTTGTAATGGTAGTTTACTTTACCCTTTTTGACTAGATGTCATTTACCTGTTTTGTACTCCAACCATGTCTGCTTTCCAATAATTGGCTTATCTGAAAAGCTATATTTGAACGAAGTTTTGCTATTCACGCATATGTCTGAACGATTGAAAGAAAATAAAGATGAAAGGAAAGGAAGCTAAAGTGTATGCAATCCAATCTGGTACCTTGGAATTCAACGCCAATCCTAAACCCAAGTACATGGCAACCATTATGCAAATGATACCTATCAGAGTGTATTCCTTCGTTCTGAAAAGAAATCTGTCCACATCAAACTGACGATAACGACTCATATGATAAATAACTGGCATTATGAACATCGTCGTTGCAACTGTTACTGCATAAAGTGCAGCCAAGAGAATTACATTGTCAAGAAATCTAAAATATGACGGAGAATTTACTGCGATATTTAGGAGAAAGCCGAAAAAAATGGAAGAAGCTGAGGCTAATGTTATCGACCAATCTAGATCTGCACCAATTTTAGAATAACGTTCAGTAGTGTCTGATCCAGATGACATTTGAAAATATTATGTTTAATCCGTACCATGTAAAGCATGGACTAAGTCCAAATCGATGACATTTTATTTCTGATATCTCTAAAGGAAAAATATACTTAGGAACAACTAGGCGCCTAATCTTCTGGTTTCTATTATATGATTTAGGTGTCGTCCCATACAAGTACAACAAAATATATTTAACTACTCTTAGCTAAGCGATATTTGTGTTATTATTTAAACAAAAATCGAGAAGAAAGATGATTTTATATTAATACTATTTGTAAGTAGTTTTTATTAACTTTATCTAATACTGGCACTCACTAACAACTACCTCATAATGTATCTACTCCGCTAATTTAATTTATTCCGGGTTAACTTCAAGCAACAGTCACAATGGATTTTTAACTTGATAATTATGCATCTAGTCGGTGGACTATTCGGAAATGACATACTAATGTTGTCACAATCCCCGTACTTGCTTTATCAAAGTGGAAACCGTCACCTAATCTTTTAAAATCAGGTCTAGGCACTGCTGGTGTCAGAAGAAGAGATAACTAGATACTCGTTCCAATAGATGGCTCCGATGCATCATTAAAGGCTGCCAAGTATGCTATCAAGACTGCTAAGTGTGAAAAGGCATAGATGGTATGCATATACGTAGTGACTGTGCTTGAAAACACTTCAGAATTTGTAGGAAAACCTCAGTCTTATTATGACGAATTAAAGAAATCCACTAAACCATGGTTTGAAGAAATAAAGGAAGCAGGAAAAAAGATGGGTGTCGGTGATGATGATATAACCACAGATATCGTTACGGATTTTTCATCAATACCTCAGGCTATTGTACGCTATGCTTCAAACAAAAATGCTGATCTAATAGTTATAGGTACAAAGGGTAAAACAGGATTAAAACGGTTTCTGATAGGAAGTGTTGCTGAGAGCGTGGTGCGTCATGCCCACAGTCCTGTTTTAGTTGTACGGTAGACTGTTCCATATTATTTCAGAAAGTTCAGACTTATTATCCTTAGGATCCTTATGCTCCATCGATTGTCCGTGTTATGAACAGAATTTGATATATATAACTGAAATTTGCTACAGTTGATCTCAATACAGAGATAGCTGCACCTGGGATCAATGTCTACGTAACATGGTGGACGAGCGTGGAACTCTCATGCCTTTTTTCAGAGCGAGTAATGACAACGGTATATTGAAGAGTTTCCACTGTTAACGAATCACTTGTCGAGGAGCTAGACCTTTTAATGTGAAGCTTTTGGCTTATAAAGATATATTGACATATTCTGGTTATATTGATTTTCCCCGAACACTGCTATCTTTTTTGTATTATTGGTGTCATAAATGCTGTGCAAAAGAATACCTTGCTTATTATGTTCGTGCATGACTTCCATAAATCCTGCATCGACTATTAAAAGGCTTTTTTGGGTTCTAGATAATGTGCTGTCAAAAAATGTTTTGTAAGTGCCAGGTAAATGGAATACATGTTGCGGTATCCACAAATAAAAAGCATCTGAAATTATAGTAAGATTATTTTTCTTGAGGATAACATTGTTATCCTCTAAATACTGTGCAAGAAATAATGCTCCTTCGAAATAAAAAGAGTTGGTGTTGGACGTTATCAGTAAGAAAGTCGTGGTCATTCCAAAAATCAGTATTCCAGCAACGACAGCAGAGAGCGATATCCTCGCGATACTCTTAAATCTGATTCTATTTGGTATTTCCAGAAGCAATCTGGCTCCAGCAATGCATAATACTGGTAATAGCGGGATGAAATGATAGATCAGGACCCACCCTACAAAGTAAAGAGCCATCAAGAAAGGGATAGCCCACAACAGAAGAAAGTAATCTCTTCTTATAGCTGCAAAGATTAAGCCTGCTATACCGACAATAAACAAAACCGAATCAGCTTTAAAAAAGAGATTTAGTGAGGCCAAAAATGTTTGAGCTCCTCTATGAGTTTGGTAATAAACACCCTTTAACCAATCATTAAGATGACCGGTCGATATTGCATAAACTGGCCAAATCATCGGTACCAGTATAACTGGGATTAACCAGAGGCCAAGTACCTTGAAGCTATTTTTATTATTGGTAAAAACTAGGAATCCTACCAATAGAACCATAGTAAACACCGGGATCTTCGTGAATATGGCTAATGCAAGAAAAACGCCTGAAAGTAGAGTAATAACAAATCTTCTATTATTGTTTTTCAAGTTGTTGATATTGATACGATCTGCAAAAAATACGGAAGATAAAAAAAAGGGTAACTGGATTCCATCCAGCAATACCCGCATTAGTAACGATGTTATTGGCATCACTGCAAATAGAGTAGATGCAATAAATGCCACATTCCTACCATAGCGCCGTTCTGATATCTTATAGACTAGAAGAGTATCGATTATGGCAAGTACTCCCATTAATATTCTCGGAAATAAATATAGCTTCTCTATAGACTGTATGCTATTTACAGAAGGGTGTAGTGAGCTAGGATAACCAGTCATCCAGAATATACCGGCTAAAAAAATTTGTCCAAAGTATGGATGATCATAAAAGTACGGATCTTCTTGAGGGCTATGAGTCTCCAACATATTAATAGCTCTTCTCATGTATATTCCCTCATCAAAATATAGGGAAGGAAATCCTATTGGATTCCCAAGATGAATATAAGCGGATAAAACAAGTGGTGTCATGATCAAGAGGATAGATCTAGAAGGTCTATTTCTTAAGAAAACCACGATTTATGACTTGGGAGACTTCGTATAAGTTAAGGTTTTCGAATTGCAAACAAAACAAACCGAAATACTATACCTATAACTGCCGGGAACGGGACCAGTTTTTTGGTCATTAGTTGCTACTAAGCTATACTTTTTTTGTTTTATAGTAGATATAGAACACATATTTGAATTTGACGACAGGTCTGGAAGAAACAATTGATGAGCCAATAATGAGGAATATTTCGCATGATTTCTTCTAGTTCAATAATCTAAGATGGTGTTTTAGATCCTTAGTCTAGTTCTGTGTCATGTCAGTTATGAAAAAAATGGCAATATCCAAATGTCTGATTATCATTATTGCGTAACTTATTTTAGATTGTATGAATGTTTTAATCTTTGACATGGATGGTGTATTGGTAGATATGATGCCATTTCATTATGTAGCTATGAAGATGGCAATTAAAGAAGTAGCTTATATCGATTTAGATAAAAGAACATTCTATTTGCTTGAGGGAATGCCTGTTGCAGAAATGGCATTAGAAATATTCAAAATCATGGGATGAATTGATACTACAAATATAGCGAAGCAAGATATTCAAACTTCAGAAAATGTCGCTAAAAGAAAGGAGGAAATATTTAAAGAAATGAATGTAGCGCCAAGAGCTTTTGATGGTGTCAGAAAACTAATAATTAGAGCTTTATCAGGTTGTTCAAAAGCCGTTGTGAGTGGTGCAGCAAAAGAAGAGGTTGATACAATCATAAGATCAAATATTTGGAAAAGACACATTTAATATTATAATTAATGGCGACCAGTTTGAATGAAAAGGCAAGCCTGATCCTGCACCATTTAAAGTAGCCTCACACAGTCTAAATCTAAAACCTTATTGTAGTCCTTGCCTACGTTCGACAAAACCGACCAAACGCATTCTTCATCTTCTCTGTAGTATCATCCGTGACGGTAGTTTCATACGCTTCTAGAATAGTCCGCACTTGGACTTGCAGATTCATTAAAACTGCACGGAATAGAACTACTTGGAGATACTTCTTGTTATGGATCGTTCTCTACCAGATATTCCTAATGCCATCATCTCTATTCTGGTTATTAGAAATGCAATCGAGATCATGAGAGCAAATAGAACGAGTCCTAAAGAGATTGGGTGTGCTATTACTAGAATAGATACTGCAATACTTAGAACTCCTACACCTATAAGGAAAGCTCTATACGAACCTGCAGCTTTGCTTGACATTCCGTGTATTACCCTTGCAATACCGTTCAAAAGTAAGGCAATTGCCACCAGAACAACTAGAACCGCCGATGTAAATACTGGGAATTGCATAAGTACAATGGAAAAAGCTATTACTAGCATACCAATTCCAATATTAGCGAAGCGTGATCCTCTGGGAGATGGCATAGCTATCCCAACAGCTATCCTTTCAATTCCAATGACGAGTAGAATCACTGAAAGAATCAAAATAGTTGTCAAAATTGTAGGACCAATGTATGCTAAAATAAACATGGATAACACTATGCTTATTCCTCCTATAACGATCTGAAGCATTCTAAGCCAAGGCGGAGAGTCCTGTGTTTGCAATGTCATTGTACTACTTTCTAACTGACCTTTATGAGGCTACAGATCTGGTATTCGATTAAGGTTCTATTAATTTGAAAGATTCTCTTGTCATAAGATACCGATAGACGGATCGGATTCTCTACCCAGGCCAGGAAATAGGCAGTGATATTATAGTGACAATATTGGTTTCAGTACTACTATTCAATATAGAGTTGCAAGGCATAATCCTGCATATTGATAGTAAATTGGTCGCCAACTACGACGAATGGTAGATCCGCGCCATACATCAAAGTATCTCAGCTCATAGATATTCACCTTCTATCTCTGGAAAGTCGCATCCTTTATCAAAGCACGAATTCTGTTGGTAGCCGGTAGAATATTACAGCGTTCATATCCTGGGGTGCAGCCCTCATATCAAGTGTATTTGCAGGCGTGATGATTGAAAACAGATACCGGAATCCCACATTTGTGTGCCAGCCATGATGATTTCTCCGCCCCCCTTTGTCCCTATCACGGACGTGAAGCAGTCCTCACTTCCAATTACGGCTCCACCCCCGTCTCTCGAGCGATTTGCATTCTGGGCGAGGAAATAACCAGGCACTTTCTCTCGTCTGCTTTTCCTTATTGAGAACTAATCTATATAGTCATGCACCGGTGCCAAACTAGTTTAACATCCGATGTAGAGGAATTAAGAATTCATTTTTCATTTATTTATATAGATGTTATTATCATATAATGCAATGAGCGAATCAAAATCTCCCGTGTGGATGCGGGGAGTACAAATTGGCTTGGGTGTTATAGCCATCATATTATCAATAATAGTAATCGTACATCCAGTTGCACTTGCTGTGTCAATTACAATCATAATAGGGATTATCTTGCTGATTGTTGGAATCGAGAAAATTATAAGTGGAATATTTGTCTCGAACAAGTCACGCTGGGGCAATGTGGGGCTTGGAGTCCTAGCTATTATCATCGCCGCAATAGCTTTGTCATATCCTGCAGGCACAGCAGCGTTTGTGATATTTTTATTGGCAATTGCTTTACTGTTTATCGGTATCGGGCATGTATTACGTGGAGTAGGAGACAAACAACGTCATGGTTGGGCAAGAGGATTTAGCATCGGTGTAGGTGTACTAGCCATTGTTTTCGCCGGTTTTGTAATGGCCTCCCCTATCCTTGGTGCAGCCCTTCTGTCTCTCATATTAGGAATAGCACTGTTAATAATAGGAATAGAGATCATCGCAAGTGGAATATCCGGAAGAAAAATGCAAATGCCAGGAAGGAAAATGGAGCGTTGACCCACTCCAACCTTTAAATACTATCGGTAGCCGCTATAATAAAGAATGATAAACAACGACACTAATTTTTAACAAAGAATGAAGATCGAGAAAAAGACTCTGGTCCGATTTTTCGCTTTGGCATTGCCTCTGGTCTCAGCAATTTTCGTGACCACATTGCCATTTCAAGCGGCGAATGCACAAATCACCCCTGCTCAACAGCAGGCGCTAAAGAGCCTTGTATCAACTGGATTCACTAACCATTTTCCTCTCAAGGCTGGTTCACAGAGTTTCTCAATCCCATATAGCATCAACCTGGGGCAGGTCATTACGATCGCAGCAAACCAACCTAAAACCAGTCTTGACGTAATCCTATCTCCAACACAACACCAAAGCGCACCTGGAGTATTTACGATCCAAATAGCAAGACATCTACTGGATTCAAAAAATCCGTCAGGAGCTGATACACCGTTTAGGCTAACATTGGATGGTCATGGTCTTAGCTGGCAACAAATATCGGCAAACAATACTGATAGGACGCTCGGAATATACTTTACTTCCCAAAATGGGTATCTAGAAATCTTTGGAAACCAAGGTGCTGTGACACAGGCAACGCCCTGATCTAAATTTTTCTGAACATAGAACCACACAATAACACAACCATACTCTTTTATTTTTGTTTGATAGCAGTTATTTATGGATCTAAAAAAAGAGTAGTGACGAACTGATCAGTAAAATTTACGATTTAAAGCCTAAATCGATCTTTATCATCTAATGTGAAGTGAGTAAGAAAATAAAAGACGTTTACCTCTATCGAACTACCCCCAATATTTTGCTCAAGATTCCAAATTAAAATAGGAATACTTTGCAATATCACTTCCTTCCTAGCAATATAACACAGGCTAACTTTCTAAGAAGATTACTTTATTTAATTAGGTAAACATTTCAAACAGTGATGAGGGGATAAAAATGAGTTCCAACAATAAAAAGTTTATTCTTAACCAGATATTATGGCTAGGAATATCTTTAGGAATTAGCTTTGCGATTTCGATGATATTGCCATTTCCTACATCATTAGTTGCTATAATAGGGGTTTTCATTTTGCTCAATATCTTTATGAGAAGGATAATGATGAAAAGAACGGGTGTAGGCGGAGGGAGTGGAAGAGGATTGTTTGGTTATGGTGGTGGCGGTGGTGCTAGTGTTAGTGACAGTCCGTTAAAATATTACTGTATGAGCTGTGGAACGCAACATACTAAAGCTGCTTGTCCCACAGGTGGTTCAAAGATGAAAAGAGTTGGATCTTAAATCAATAATAATAATAATATAACACCGCACGGCATTATCTCTAAGGAAAAGACCTATTGGTAGGGTCTTGTGCAAATAGATACCTCAATGATGTTTGTATTTTTTGTCTAATTATCTAGCCTGTCTGTTCATATCTATGCAATCTCAGTAATCACAAGATTAACCGTCTCAACTATTTACATAATGACATACTCTTTGTATAGGCTCTTTGGTGACGCAAGTAATAGGCTACCCGTCATTCTAGTGAAATAATGAATCAAAGGAAGAATTGACACAATTGACGGTGCATGGGCCGACAGTTGCGTCCTGAGAGGTCTACAAGGACGTTCATGCAAAGGTACTGAAGAAGCAAAGAAACGAATACTAGAGTTTCGGCTATTTTCCACTAATTTTCAAATTGGCTTGATATCCCTTGACAACGACCAACTAAGTGTTATCCTTATTGTTACGATCACAGCAAGTGAGATAAGATCTGATTCTGATGGAGCTAGTATCGTTTTTATAATATCGCTACCTACTTCGAGGTCTAATGCAAGAATCAGACCATTTCCTACGAATCGCTTTATGCCTTCCTCTTCTTTTGTTTGCTCTAGCGGGGATCTTCGTAATAGTTTTATGTACATAATAAATCCCCGTATAATGGATATTGCTATAACTACTCCTGCAGCGACATCTATCCCAAGCGTGAGATACCCTAAAAAAGGTCTAATAAATTCTTTAGGAGTTAAGGCAGGAGGTTGCATGTGTTGTTCAGGTCCTATTATGTGTCTAAACCAAATGACTGGAAGTATAATAAATGTACTGTAAATGTTTTTTTGATTAACTTATCATACGCAAGTACTAGCGAGATCTAATCAAGTATCATCAAACTAATTGATGTATTGTAGAGTTGTTATCAAAAGATAATTTAGTCGGGATTATATTCGCCTATTTTTACCTTAACTTTGTTGTTGTGCTTGTTGTTGTGCTTGTTGTGGTTGTTGTTATTGTTATTGTCAACATCTTATATTCATAGCTTGCAATGATAATTAATATTGTGGACAAAAAATTGAATCCAAAATCACAGTCTTTTTGGATTGGTGGGATGCGATAGATCAACATTAATACATAAATAATCAGAATAACACCCTCCAAGTAATTTGGCCGTTGATGTTATGGTAACATCGTTACTTTTTGTTCTGTGGCTTCTTGATAATTGTTTCTGCAATCCGTCGCTATACATGCAATCTTATCATCCCAGGAGTAACAATCATGATGTTTCTAGGAGCTATTTCAGTACTGATTCCATCGTACCATTTGCAGCTTGACAAAATTTATGGGTTTATGGTAAATAAAGCGCCCGATTTGATATTATTGGTTGTTCTTCCCGTCTTAATTTGAGTCTGGACGAAAGTTAAGACTGCAGGAAATTAGAAGCGAAATAATACTTATTGGATTCTTTGCAATAATTGGAGTAATACTAACCTTTTCTTGCTGGCAATAAGTGTTAGTATTATTTTTCCTGTTCAGTTTATTCACGGATTACTTTTTGGATCAATTGCAGCTTCTATTGACGCCGTAGCAGTAGCAGCGGTTTTTAAGAGATTCTCTGTCTCTAAAAAGTTAAATCTAATTATTGAAGGTGAATCATTATTAAATGATTCTACAAGTATAGTATCTTTTAACGTTTTAAAAGGAATAATCTTTTCAAACATTGCCTTTTCGCTAATAGGTACGTCATTCTCATTTCTTTGGTCTATGTTAGGCGCAGTTGCTCTTGGAAGTGCCATTGGATATATCGGGGGTAAGATATTAAACAAATGGCAAGGGGATGAATATGTAATTTCACATTTTCAATTGCCCTAGCTGTTGGAGGATACCTAATAGGGGAAGACTTTTTGCATGTTTCGGGTGTAGTTACAACGCTTTTTGCTGCTATATTACTGGTAAAGACTCACAAAGATATCTTTGAGGAAGTCAGGCAAGCATTTCACAAATACCGGGATTATACGGTTTTATTACAAACAATTTCCTTTTTTTTCTGATAGGACTCCCATAAGTCTTTGATTTCGAATCTCTTAATGTTCCATGGGTTTTGACAATAATAGCTCCACTTGCTATAGTAATGATCTCGAGAGCCATCGTAGTTTATGGTGGAAGTATAATTTTGCGTATAGCTCGTGTTCATATAGCACTTCAATGGCAAAACATTCTGACTTTGGGTGGATTGCGAGGAGGAATTGCCGTAGCTTTGGTGCTATCTCTTCCAACGGACTATGAATTTAAGAGCTTATTTATTGCATTAATAATTTCAGTAGTTGCATTCAACCTTGTCGTAAATCCAATACTCTTAGATCGTTATATGAAGAAATCAAAGATAGGGCAAGAAAAAAAAGTGAATAGACGTGGAGGATCATAGGATCTCGATGTGTTCCGATATTATATTACCATGGAAAGCCGCTATAGTCAGAATCAACTATTAAATTTTGGAGACAAATTAGATGTTATCTCACTCCTTTTCTTTGATGGCTTTGGGGTACGGTGAGGTAGAGACTAATGTATCAAAATCTGGCACGAGAAATGACGATATTAGCCATTTAGTAGCAATGTACACACAATACTTTCTCTCTAATTAGGATCTATTCTAGTGCAACCTCCTCCTTCATATTCAATTCAGCTACATGTGAATTGTGAGAACCCATATTCAAGGTCGTATGAGATGCCGAAAGCCTGAATAGTGTTAGGACGTGCTGGAGCTAAAGCAGTATGTACGTAAAGTGTGAGAATCGTAGCACAACTTAAGACTATGAGAGCTTTCCTTGCTCTTGGAGAAACAGTTACTGTAATGCTATTTTTCTTGTTTCCCATGAAGTTTAAGCTCCAATTTAAAACTTGTATAACTTAACGATCTGTTTATGAATTCATTCTGTTTTATAGCATCTGTGCTATTTGTGTTGATGACATTCACGTCGTTACTAAGATTGGTATTACATGGAAATTCTTTCCTGTAATTTGCAATTCAATATCTATAAATATACATTAATCTTAACGGAGAGCTCTGAAGTCGTGGGAATGAGGACATCGGGAGATATTATTAGCCCAAAATGGCTAAGAATTTTCCAAGTTGCTGTAGGGCTAATATGTATCGCATTATCCATATTTATCATACTAGGGTCCGGTAAACTCGGAGCTTACTCGCTTATTTCCTAGCTTCTTCAGCATTCATTATAATTGGAATAGAACGAATAATCGTCGGAATAAGATCAGCTTCTCTAAAGAGAAGATCCAGGCTCATTAGCATAGGAATAGGAGCGGGAATAGTGGTGTACTTTGGTTCGGGGTACTTTGCGCCAGTGTTCGTTAGTAAGTTATATGTACTGATTCTTGGTTTTGGTCTTTTAGCTATGGGAGCCATGAGAATTATTGATGGTCTAAAAAATAGTACTTACGAGAGACCTTCGAAGCTCTTTACCATGGGTACAGGCATCATAAGTGTTGCAGTGGCTCTATTTGTACTCGCGTATCCTAAGTTTGGTTTCGTTTTGTTGTTGTTAATTGTTTCTCTAGTTCTTTTGATTAATGGTATACAGATCGCCTTTGTGGGAATAGCAGGAAAAAAGATACCCAGATTACGTTCGTGAATCAGTGACAGGAGTTATTGAATGGGGCTTGAGTGCGTACATTCTATTCAGATAATGAGATGCGACATGAGAAAAATGATCTTACCAACAGAGAGTTTGGTTTACAAAATTTTCCAGTGAGAACTCATCTTGAGAAGACTATAGGCCAGACAGTAAAGTTCTTTAAATCACTAAACGACAACCACGGACATCCTGCCATTCTGGGTATTGAGCCTTTCAATGAACCTCATCCTGCTGGAATCCCACCTGAAGAATTTGAGGCAACATTTCTATATCAGTATTATCAGAATGTTGAATCTGAAATAAGAAAATTCGATGATAAGATATTTTTATTTATAGAACCACGTGTGGACTGGACGATGTCTTTTCAGGGAGATGAAAAAAAATCCAAGTCAGCCCCGTCTCCCTTTAGCATACGGCGTACTCTTCACCTCGATTTCATACGTGATACTATGATTGAAGGGACCATAGATCCTAAGCACATAGTAAGTTATCTTCCTTCTGATCATGTGTCACTCGATAAGATAGGGGACCGCGGTGTATTATCATTTCATTACTATGATCCCATAGCCATCGCCCAATCATTTTTGAAAATCCCTGATAATATGTACAGATACGTGCGTGAATGGCCGGATATTTTTGCACAATTAGTCAAAGCTGCAAAGGAGCGTGGACTTGTACCATTTCTGACTGAATTTGGTGGAGTTCAAGATGCAGAGCTCATTCGTGATTACATCAACCTACATTATATGGAAATAGAATCATTTCTTCTTAACTCCACCTATTGGAACTACGATCTCTACAACACTACCGAAGGCAAGGACAATTGGAATCTTGAAAACTTCTCCTTACTTGGACCAGGAAGAAGACCAAGAAATGCAGACGTAATAGCTCGTCCTTATCCTCTACGCAGCTCAGCGAGACCCATACTACTCTTTTTCGACATAGAATCCACATATGCCACATTACTTCTTGAGGGAAGCGTAGTAGATGCTCCTACAATTATGTATATTCCATACGATTACCACTATTCACCAGAATTTAAAGTGTGGGCAACAAGTAAAGAAATAGAATGGGATAGACAAAACAAGCTCCTAAGCTGGTATCCAGTCAAGGATCAAACATTAAATCAGATAATTGTCGCTAAAGAACGTAGTAACAAGGTAGATATTGAGAGATTGCCTAAAAGAGCCAGAGATTCGGTAGAAAAAACAACATTCGTAAATACCTTCCCATAAGTTCTCACCGACTGGGAGAAGAAGGAAAAACAAAAAACTGGAAAGTCCCGAATTATTTTCAGACAGAATTAGGTTCAAAGATCATACTGATGAAAGTTCGTTATACGATCGGATAAGGCGACTCGTTTTGTCACTACATGTTAATTTTATGAAGACGCTAACCTGTAATCGACTTCTATTAAAAGTTTAACTTTAGGGGATCAAGTAATAAAATATGGGGTAATGAAAATCTTTAGTCAAATAGAGATCACCCCAGATGAAATAGGTAAGATAGCTAAGGCAGTCTCAGATCGCATTGATGGAGACAAAGACGCTATATGTCTACTTTTGTATTTTTGTGATGCATTCATTCAAGAACGGTGTAACGAGATTATTGATAAACTCAATCCGCTGCATGTGAAGGAAGCAGCGGCTAGTAATAGAAAGCATACCGCGATAGAGCTTACTCCAATCACCGAGTTCATAGGACGTAGCTATAATAAACATTTAGCAACGTAGAAAATTCGTTAAAAAAGGTATTAGGCCTATTAGATAATGGTGAACTGAACAATATTCTGGATGAAGAGAAAATCACAGATATACGGAGGATTCAGGACAACCTCGTCTATTTCGGGACTATGGCAGCAGATCAGAAGAATGAATGGTGTCAATCGTCTATTAAGAATAGACCTTTGGATCTTGATGCACGGGTCATTGATGATTGGGAAAACGAATTGGCTATGATAAGTATGAGTTAGTAAACTAGAGCTACGATTATAAGATGGTCTAGGTTGTCAACTAAAATCAGACGAGCGAGCTATTCAGACGATATATAGAACAGAGAAGGCGCCGTTGGTATAGTCTTTGGCGAAGGCGTTGTATAGCGAGAATGTGAAGCGTGATATATTATTAAGAACAGTTGGTAGACACACAATTGGCACTGAGCTGGCGCTAACTTTCAACAAAGAACAAATACAATAGAATAAAGGCAAATCTAGCAATAGCAAGTTACTTAAGTTGTGGTTTATACGGCTAATATAGGCTCCGGTTTACGGTTCATTGTACTGAATCGCACACCCCCATAGCATAATAAAATCGGCTCTATGATTCCACTTGGGAAGAGCAGGCAGATCGTTCCGAAATTTCCACAGATAGATAATCACATATCCCAAGCTCTCGACCAAGTGTTTCGGTCTTCAAGAACCCAAGAAAGCTTTAGAAGATGCCGCTGCAAAGTTTGCAAAAGTGTTGGGATGATATCTCGCCAGTTGAACGAAACGTCATTTTGGTTATATTTCCTCCGTTGTCTGAATTCTTATATGCTTTATCAGGGAGTTCATTGTTGTCTAACATTTGCGGACCTTCAAAGATACCTTCGTTGTGAATTGTACTATAGATAGGGCTTGGGAATTTTTTACAGATATCAAACATCTCGAAATAATAACCCCAAAGGAGATAGGACTCAAAATTACTAATGTCACAAGCCAAAAGCTTACTCAAGGAACAGAAATTTGGGTAGAAGGCAAAATAACAATGATGCTTTCCAAAAGAAGTAGGTGGCATTCTATGATAACTTCATCTTCAGTATCTCCACAGCAACGTCAGTATGTAGATGAAATGCTAACTGGTCCATTCGAAAAATGGAAACATTTGCACAAATTCTATGAAGTCAATAACAATAATAACCAAAAGCAAACGCAAGTGGTAGATAAGATTGATTTTGAACTACGTTATGGCAGAATAGGAAGGTTGTTTGATGGTTATGCGTATAAAAGTCTTCAGAAACTCTTTTGTCACAGAAAAATAGCTACAATTAGAGCTCTAGAAAATAACATATAGACACTAATGTTTTTTCGTATGCTCGTTAAAAAGTAATGATAATCGAATACTTTGAAATAACATTCAAAAGAATTTAAATTGCGTTTTTATATTACGCTCTATATATACTATCTACATATTTTGGACTCGTCAACAAAAATGCATCTACAACAACAGTATTATCGGAATTTCCTTGAGTCAATAAGAACGCAGGCAGCAAGACAAACATATGACTTTCATCTTAAGAAATTTACTCAATTCATAGAAGGTACAGAAGGGAATCTACTAAATGAAAATCCCAGAGTAATAAAATCCCGAATAATTGACTATATCATTTACCTGAAAAACAAAGGAAGATCACGTTCTCTTGTCTCTACAGCTATTTGTACAATCTCACATTTTTATACGATGAATGACGTTGTTATAAAAAAAAGAAAATAAATAAATTTGTGGGAGCAAGGACAAAAAAACACAGACATAGGATATAACACAAATCAAATCCGTAGATTATTAGAAGTCTGTGACGATAGAATAAAGGTGATGGTCTTATTGTTTGCATCCACAGGTATGAGATTAGGAGCATTACCAACCTTGAAAATGAGAAATTTTAGATCTGTAAATATTGAAAATGATAAACAGATCAAATTATATCAGATTACAATCTATGAGGGCGAGCCTGAAGAGTACATAACTTTTTGTACGCCAGAATGCAGCGCTGCAATCGATTCATACTTATCATACCGTGAAAGGTCAGATGAGAAGATAGTACCAAATACGCCATTGATTAGAGCAATTCGATAAAGATGATATATTCAAAGTCAAGTATCCAAAACATGTATTGCTTGGAACAGGAGCAGCAACAACTTCCAGTTTTGCAGGAATAACTACCTTAGCTTAACAAGGCGTCGATCAAATGGATGAAAAAGTACATACAAACGGCCGGACATATGGATCTACATCAGAAGAAAATCCGGGAACAAACAGGTAAATGAAATTATGAATACACATGAACCTCCAAATAAAATTCAGTTGGTTATAGTACCAACTGAAATCGACTGGGCCTCATAAATAAAATTTTGTATGTTATTGTTAACTATTCTCAACAACACACCTAGTTGCGGAATTGTCTTGTAATTTCTCTATCAATTGTGATAATCTTGATCAAATTCCGACTTATATTTATTAAGTAAAGCATCGGTATCGTCATTGAATTCTTATGAATATCCAAATGAAAACGACATTGATTGCCGCATTGGGCGCAATCATAACGACCTTTGGAATAGCCCAAGGAGTAGTAATAAGTGCAAATGCTCAGACTATCACAGGAGAAAGTGTTACAATGCAAAAGACGCAAACATCAGTAACAGACCCGTTAAAGGGTCATTCAGGACATCAGGCTGTATTGGTACTTGCTCCTAGGAGCGATGGAAAGGTTTGGATAGGTACAATAACATGGACAGCAAGTAATCCGGTTGAAATTGTGGTATTACACATGTACAATTCAAGTGTGGCAGCAGATGCAGCTCACGGTAAACCATTGACCGCACCTTCACCGGTTGGCCAAGGCGAAGTTGCAATAACCCTATATAAGGTGCCTAGTAATTCACCATTGAATTCTGGTAGTACTAACTTTGCAGGTAATGCGCTAGCATTTCATAATCTAAATGGCACAAAGTTCACAGTAACATACACAGTAGATGCAACGGCAAAGCAGTTGACAAAATGAGAGTGAAAGCGGTAAATGACGTTACTTTTCTTTTTTTAACAGTAGTATTAGCAGGACACTCATTTGAGAAAAAGCCCTAGCTGAACAATTAGCCTAACTGTCTCCTGTCTAGTCTTATGCCCGAAGAATTGGTTTACAATAAACTCTACATCTTTTGTTGATTTGGCCAAAGTACTAATCCTTACGCAATCTCTAACGTCTCTAGTATTGTTCCATACCGAATTAGGTATAACACTTGCAACTCCTCCCCACACCTTGTGACGTGAAAGTAATGTCTCCGTAATCTCACGGAATTGCTCATAGGTATTTTGGGTCAAGCGTAATACTATAATTCCGTTTTCATTTTTTAGTGTGCCATTCTCTCTCATGTATTGTTCTCTTTTTATTAGTGTCAAACAATAATTTACAAAAGTGACATTTTATATATGATTTTAGTCTTACTGAATATTTTTTGCCATCCATGGTTGTAGCGTAGAATGATGATTTAATCTCTGTCTTTGCACTTAGGGTGTTTTTAATTTTAGATCTATCTTCAGATGATGCTATGGAAGTAAAGAGGAATTTGGATCTCTTTTTAAAGCCGGTGGAAAATTTGTGATTATCGATCCATTTATTTAATATGGATTTCCAATTATATTCATATCCCTTAAAAATTCTGTCTGATTCTGCTATCAGAGTTGTGTACCGTAGTACCTTAGGATCAGTCGTTGCAAGGTAATGTAATTCATTTTCAAAACTGATGGCATATTTAGTTTTAGATTGATTTGTCCAGAGTTGCAATTTTCTAGATATTTTACTAGATGATGATTCCTTTGGCCTAACTTTCTGAACCTCAGTATTATTATTAATGCTCATTTGCTGCCTAGGTTCTCCTTTTAGGGGATAATATTTAAATCATTCACCAGAAAAGGACTATTTTATATTTTATAGTCCATTATGGGACATTGTCTTAATGGTTTCGGTATCGATGGCGGCAAAGGACGGATACTAACTGAGGCTACAAACACAGCAGCAAGAAAAGATGATAGGCTAAGAAGACTATCTACCAGCTAAGAAACATGGTCACGATATTGCAGTGACACACCTGGAAAACAATATGACGACGATAATGGCGTATGCTCCTACATAAAAAATTGTATAATGAAAGAAACAGAATCTAAATTACTATACATTTTTTCAGAGCTGATGGCATATTTAGTTTAGATTGGTTCGTCCATAGTTGCAGTTTTCTAGAGGTTTTACTTGGCCTAACTTCTGAGCGTCAGTATTATTATTAATGCTCATTTCCCTGTCTAAATTCTTCTCATAATGGATTCACCAGAAAATGGATTATTTCTGAATTAATAGCCTATCGCACAGGTTGTAATGTATTGGTAGAAGTTGGTTAGGAGGACTGTCATCACCGATGGCAGGAACAGTATGAGCATTCTTCACCATGACATATACGATAGCTGGATTAGTACTCACAGGGCCATGGTTGTCCATAACTCTTAAACTAAATGCCAATACTGCATCTGCAGGTACCCCAGGTGCCGTAAATGTAGGAGTAGCAGTATTGGCCCCTGTTAACGTTACCGATATTCCATTGGGTAATTGTGTTCATTGGTACGCTACAATCATACCGCCATTTGCAGAATAACTTGATCTACCATCTAACGTGACTTTTGTATTTTCATTTACAGCTTGGGATAGGCCAGTGTTAGCTATTGGCAATTCTTGTCGGAGGTTTTGTGATGACTGTGGTCGGATAGTTTCGGATGAATATGGATATTGGAATGGATAACGATATTGGTAAGTATATGGATATGAATATTGAGACTTGGGCTGCAACAATGATGGGAGATAAGGTAGTTGTTTGCGGCTGTTGTGACTGCTGGGGCTGAGTGAGGTTGTTGTTGATGTTGTTGTTGCTGCTAGACGATGTTGGTGATGTCGATAATGATGATGATGCTACTATTCCATTTCAGATGTACAACCTAAAGCCGTCTGAATGTTTTGTGCTCCTTGTATTAGTTGGGTAGCTTGAACTGAAGTGACATGGCCAACCCGTAGTTCCCCTTAACTAGTTTAATAAACACGGTAAGTTGAATACAAGTGCCGGTCTTGATATTACTGTGCCAATCGTAAAGCAATGTTTAGTCGAATATCTAAAGTTTGATCTGTAGCGTGCCCAAAATGCATACTATGTTTTAGTTGTATTAGTTGCTGTATAGATTGTGTTGGAGTCACAATACCTACCGTCCACCCAAATGTAGCTGGGTTTGGATCCTTATTTCCTTTGGCATCTACAGCTACTACTGCGACCTTGTGTGGTCCTACTGCTAGGTTGTTGAAGGATGCTGGACTATTACAACTGGAGAATGGACTATTATCAAGACTACATTGGAAGCCTGCTATAGGATTAGTACCTGCTGTAGCTGAAAATGTTATTTTAATAGAGCTAGAGGTAGTAGTACCACCATTTTGTATCATAGCTCCATTACCATCAACAGCAGAAGTAATGGTTGTGTCTGGCGGTATCGGTGAAATTGTAATAGTCGAAATTACGGAGACTGTCGTATCAATAAAATTGGCTACATATATGTTGCCATTGGTTGAGTCGAAAGCAATACCTCCTGGACCTTGACCTACAGTTATAGGACTTCCAATTACTGTGGCAAAGAAGAATGAGGCAATAATCTCATAATTTCTTCTTCACTATATCCTCTTTCTTTCAATTTTTCATCTAATTCATTTTTATGCTGTATGGGAGACAGCACGTTGGCAGCGTTTTTATCATTCAAATATTTTAATAATTCTTTTCTGTCAACAATAGCATTATCGAAGTTCGTATTTTCACTTATAAGTGCATTGTCATATTCTTCACATCCAAGAATTATTGATGAAGAGAAATCAGTATTAGAAAGATCCGTATTTGAGAGATTAGCACGTGTGAGGAAAGCTCCTCTAAGGTTAGCATTCGCAAGGTTAGCGTCTAATAGTTTAGCTCCTCTAAGGTTAGCATTCGCAAGGTTAGCGTCTAATAGTTTAGCTCCTCTAAAGTTAGCATAGGAGAGGTCAGCTCCTCTAAGGTTAGCACCCGAGAGGTTAACAGCTCCTAGGTTAGTATCTGCTAAATGAGCTTCCGAGAGGAATCTGAGTTGTACGACATTATCAGATTTAGCACGTATCTCATTGAATTGTTGAACATTACCTTCCTGTAATAATTTTAATAACTTATCTTTTTCTTCCGTTTCTTCATCATCGTAATAAGTTACCGTTGGTTTAACTTTTGTGGTATCCAGGGCCCTTCGATGTTCTTCCATTTTGTCTATATGTAGTAATATTTCAACTGCTCCGGCATCGAGGAAACTTCTCAGAGCATTGTTATCTGGCTTAAGTAGTTCCCGGTAAATCTCCACTATTTCTATCGACAAAAGGTGATTTGGTTCGAGTTTATCATGTTCTTCTTGGGTCGTAATCATTTTGCCTAGGTTCATTAGCTTTTTGTATTCATTTAGAAATGCTTTCCTTTTTTCATCCGGTGTTACTAGTTACAAGAAATTCTTCCAGTCACGATTGAAATTCAAAGCTTGAACAGCTATTAACTCATCAATAGGTTTACCCAAGAATAATTTTGCCAAGATGACATTATTAATAAATCTCTTTATCTCTCGAGGGTTTAACTGAATTGCCTTCACAATTAGTTTTTTATTTTTTTCAAACTGATCTGCAAACTCTGAATCATTAAGTCCTATTGAGATGATTTTACTTATAGATTTGGATATGTCTACTTCCTTCCAAGTTGGAATTTGAAAGGGAAGTTGAACAATTTTCTGCATATAATCTAAACCTTTGGAAAAATTATCACCATAATTCTTTTTGACTATTGAATTTATACTCTCAGAATCCATACCTATAACATATACCATTCCTTCAATGTCAAAGAAAGTCTTCATTGATTCCAATACTTCAAGAGCATTGTCGGGAATACATCTGTCTAAATCATCTATAAAAGCTACAATCCTGGAATTAGGGTTCTCGGCCCTAAGCATAGATAGAGCATTTGCAAGATAATCAGTAACATGCGTGTGATAATAAATGCGTTCACCATTGACTATTACAGAACCATCAGCCCTTAAGGTATCCATAAATTTTGCTAAATTAATCTGTGATGAACCATAGGTCTCCAGGCCTAAGTTTACATTAGTTGGATTAATGAAAGCGTTAAACATCTGCGCCAATCCTTGCCTGACTTTGTTCCATCTTTCACTCTTAGAATTAGGACTATTTTCTAAGGCTATTTTTATTGTTCTTATGAAAGGCACAATAGCTAAATATTTTTCTTTTTCATATTTCCATGCATCAAACTATACTACTAATATATCATTACGATTGTTGTCTTTAAGTTTCTTTTCAATCATTTTCATCAAAGTCGTCTTCCCTGTTCCCCATCCTCCAAATATTCCAATGGTAAATCGTGGAGTAGAATTCATTATGATGTCTGCTAATTCCTGGCTATAACTATCAAAATCAAGTGCATCTTCTAATGTTGGCTCATCCGTAATTATCTTTATTTTGTCACGTGTCTTTGAATTTGAGATCTGCTCACTTGTTCGGCTTTTATGTTCGAAGCTACTACTTTCATAATTCTGTGAACTATTCAACACTTTTTTTCTTCCAAAATTCCACGGAAATACTCTTGGCATATTTGTTCGGATTGGATAATAATTCTTCTACCTTTGCTTTAAGTTTTATAATTTAAACATTAGATATCGTACTATTCCGGAGTACATCCGCGTGGCATCTGAGGATTCACGTGTTGTACCGAGTCAGCTCTCATAAATGAATGAATAAATGATTTAAAGGGAATAGGGTCGAGAAAAAAATAATCGCAAAAAAAAACCGGTTTAGACCAGGAGAAAACAGACAAACATAAAATAGAAATTCAAGGTATAGGTTCTTTTTACTTTCTGTTTTGTGATGCCATGTGATTACTAGCAGAAGCAAACATTCTATTAACTGGGCCGAGATGGACAAATTACGCCTGGCTAGGCCTATTTATGTATATTAGAAACGCCTATAAAATTGTTCGACATATTCTTTAATTATCACAATCCCCTAACAATTTATCAAATGGCTGATTGCCCCCTATGCACAGGTGCGAAAGGTATCGATAAAAAAGAAGAATTTATTGAGCATTTAGATAGCCACCAAGAAATGGCGATGAACCATGACATGATGTTCAGAAAGTTTAAGGAATACGTATTAGCTCACGAAAACTTTACGGAATGAGACTAAAATACTGGGTGTCATAGTTTAAATGTACTAATTGGTGGTAGTAGACATGGCCTTAAAAGTTACTCAATTAGGGTACATCTAACTAACCATTTTGTAAAATCTGATGTAGTCGTTGTCATCAAATATTACAAGTATGAGTGACGCTTTCTCTGGTGAAAAGTTATCTGAATAAACTACATAGCTAAGTCTTCAGTTTTGCCAAAATTCGGTAAGGTGTATTGGGTCTTCTACCCTTGAAAAATCAGTAATGAGCATATTGAATCCAATACGTATTTCACGAGGCGTCTTTTCAAGTATGGCTATACAGAACAAACTCCTTTATCTTAGATTTATGCTATTTACTGAAGTACAATAGGGCACGGTATAACCTCTCATGGGAGGATTTCCTAAGTAACAGATGGTAACAGCAGAAAACAGAGGGAAACATTAGGATAACAGTTGGAAACAAAACGGTAACAAGAGGAAACAGGAAAAATTCAGTTCAAGCCTCGGTTAGCAAAGAATGTTAGCACATTCAGTAATGGGCCAGCTGACATACTAGTCCAACATCAGCTATTATCAATTCTTTGAACAATGCGATTAATAAAATAACTTTTACTCACGCAGTAGGAGTTATCTCAAGTTTGCAAAATGATCCAAAAGATAAATAGAGTTCCCGGAGATCAAGCTATCGATGGAAAGTGTATTATTACCCACTGAACGAACCAAAGGATCTTTCAAACAAGTATTCAAGCTATCAAATACTTTACCATTACTTGTCCCAACATGAATGGGTGAAGCCTGCAAAAGTAGTCAACTGTTCCTGGTTTATCAAAAGCATGCTTGAATGTCTGTCCAGGACTAAGTATTCCAGAATCAAATCCGTTTGATGGTGTATTACCGGAAGGATTTCCCTCAGTCACTGTGTGAGCGGTATTGTCATTATTTATCCATAAAACGGTTCTGCCTACTGCAACATTAAGTGGTGATGGATTGTAAGGTTTTTGGGTGCTAGGATTCGAAGCGCCTTTGACAATTGAAACAGATGTTGCATTAGTACCAGCAGCACCAGCTGGAGACATAGAGGAGTTAGAGCCAGACATAGAGGAGTTAGAGGACATGGACCCCTTGGCTGGTTGTAAGGTAAATTTCATTAATCCGCTAGATGCCTGCGCGTTCTTGTTAACTTGGTCTGCTATTCCGACTAAATCTTTCTTTGGTATCATAACATGAATTACGTCTCTATTTGGATTACTATTATCTAACATCAGGTCTTTTGAAACATCGATTCCATTCACTGTTCCGGCGAATGATTTGTTTGCAGTGAAAGGAGTTGGGTTGGGTACGTATACTTCTTCGTGGACGAAAATGTTGGTGTTATTGATTCTACTTGTATTCCAATTGAAAGGCATATTAAATTGCATCTGCATATTCTTAGCATCGAATCTAAAGCTGTTTAATTTGTCATAGTAGGATATGATTTTGATAGGGATCTGTTTACCATTGAGATCTATTTGCTGATTTGCGGTATTTCCTATACTCAACCAACTATCATAAATTGGCTCTTGATTATCGGGTAGCAAAGTACTGTCAGAATCTACTGTCGCTATCCTTACTATAAAATGATATAGTCCGCCAGTTATAAATATAGGGCCTGAGGCAATTACAGGAATATCCGAAGCTCCTATGTATGCACCGAGAAGAGGATCTTGTTGTCTGCTAATGGATACTTGACTCAAGTTACTTGGATTAATTTGAATTCTTAAATCACCATTATGGTCATGGAACAAGTCTGCAAGTAGCCGTTTACCGTCCTTTTCTATAATGATATAATAAGTTACGTGGCTAAAGGATTTATTTGTGTTCGAGTCAAATAACCTGAATTCCACAACAGGTTTTTGTCCATTTTGTAACGTTTCTGTTGTGACTACAGGGGGAATCATTTTAATGAGAAGATCAGCCTTCCTATTTCCTAAGGAGGCCGTTAACTGTTCCTGAGTTAACCCATCCCCAAAAACAGGTTTTGACCAAAGCGATAATAAAACTGGAGAGAAAACAATAGAACTAATTAGAAGGCCAATTAAAAAGAAAGAATCCTTTGATGAATTCATCAACTAATGTTCGTGATTTTTTAAGATATTTAATTGTATGACTCATCGATATTAAAAGAATCTCCGTGCAACGTAATAAGCAATAATAACATTTGTTTTTATATAGTGGCTAACCATGAAAACGCTAATTATAATCACTTCTAATCGAATATAAAAGCGAGCAAATAAGCTAATTTCTAAATGACTGGTTCGATGGAGCTGACACACTAAGAAATAGAAGAAACATATAGAGAAATTAACCATTCATCTGGAGTATCTGAGGTATACGAGCCCAAAAAAGAGACAGCTCGTTGAAAAAATTCAGCAAGGTTCTCAGGATGATAAAGAATCGTGCTCTATTAACAAACGAAAAATCACAAGGAATTCATTGTAGCAGCTCATATCAGCATAGCAGGAATGCGCACGAAACATTATAATATTTTTGTTATACAAGTTAACTGATATAGCATGACTGACTGGGACTTACTGATGCCGGGAATAGGGCTTACTTCTTTAGGAATAGCAGGTGTTGGGCTTGCTCTTGCTGGAATTTCTAATACTTTTCTAGAAGGGATGCACGCAGTATCGCTCTTGGCTATGTTTATAGGGTTGATTTTTTTGGTACAAGGTCTATTCAAAGATGGTTTTCCTTCAAGTCCTCGAGCTAAGTCGGCCACTTTTATTGTTCTAGGCTTTCTAGTAACATTCGGCATTGCCGCTGCCATAACGGTGAGTGCTCGAGTTCCAAGCATCTATGCATACATTGTACTGATGATGATAATTTTTATTCCTGTATCAATTCTTGCAATAGCTTCGTACAAGAAGACACCATATCTCAGGAATCTAGGAATTATTCTTATTGGCGTTGCAATAGTGGGAGGTTCCACGTTTTATGCTTTGGGAGTGGTGGCTCCAAAGTCTTCTGCTCTGGCTGGACAAAATGGGACAGGCATCACTGCTCACAACGCTACCGCTACAAATGTAACATTATCAAAAGGAGCACCTATAACGAGGGTAACTATTTTACCCGGCGCTTCTGCCAAAGGTAACCCGAATTTTGACCCCAAAGTCCTGAATGTCACTAGAGGAGGAGGTATAATTTGGACTAATAATGATAATGTTCCTCATACAGTGACAAGCTTTACAGACAGTGGCAAGTCCTTCGACTCCTCCCTTATCATGCCAAAAAAGACATTTGCTCTTAATACTGCGAAATTAACCGAGAAAACATATGATTACTTTTGTACACTCCATCCATTTATGAAAGCAAAGTTTACAATAGGCGGGAATAGGTAGCTAGTGTACTGTACATCTCGGATGATGTGCGCCAGGCTCAATCAGATCATTGCGTGGGATCTTTTTTTGACCGACATCAACATCATTTCTTGAGCAAATCTAGATAATTTGATGAATTAGATTTCGATCAATTCTTAAGATTAGTCACTTCTTGCTTGCACCTTCGATTACGGTTTTTCCATTTATTCTCTGCTTCTGTGTCAGCCTTTTTCGCAGGTGTTTTATGTTCCAATCTCGTTTATAGTTTAGAATAATTGTGGGAACTTTAATTATCCATCAGTCAGTATGGTTCGTTCGCGACGACCCCTTTTGAATAAGCTACCGCCCCTTGCTGATTTCTAATTCAAATTCCCTGGCAGGGAATAATTCGATATCTTGTAACTGCCACGCTAGTTTCCATCAATAGCAGCTGCTCAACATCGTTAATGTTAGTCTTCGGCAAAGTTATGTGCATTTGCAGAAGCCAACTTCATATAGTTTGTCATATAGATACAAGGTATACAAGGTACGGCGTACCCTCCCGGGAGGGCGGCAACCTTATTTTTGCATATTTTTATGTAGTTTGTAGCTCAATT
>QHBN01000054.1 GCA_003176995.1 Candidatus Nitrosopolaris wilkensis | reverse complement strand
CGGATTACAAACTCTTCTTTTTCAGCCCTGCTCATATCTAATAGCCAAGCCAAGTTTTTACCTCATCTATGATAATATGTAGAGTATCTAATAGCTTTTTCTCTGTTTCCTACTGTTACCATTATATTTCGACCCGCTACCATGGTGTTTCCACCTGATCTCAGCTGCTACCCTCTGTTACCGGAGGGATCAAACCGTGCGACAACTACCCACCCACTAATGTCCATCAATAACTAGTATAATCTAAAAAACCGCCATCAATATTGTCACTATAAAGCTGGATCTAAAATTGACCAGTAGCATTCAAAGAGACTCGAGAATAGGCAATTACTGAATTATTCTAATCGAGGTCTTGAAATCAACTCTCAAGAGACCGTCCAGGCGGACTACCACAGATAGCCATAGTCTATGTGAAAATCTAAGAACGGCGTGCAACCCTTCTCTTATTTAGTCACAGTCAGTCAGGTTTAGCGGTACAATCCTTTCTCGGGATCTTGTACCAACATTCACTCACGTCTCTTCAATATCTAATCTCGGCGAACCGTTAAAGACAAGGTTTTGACTTTTTCGTCTGATGGCTAATCACAATATAGCAATAATTCATTCTGATTCTATACTCATAGGGAAAAGTGAGATCATGATAAACAAGACCTTCACATTATAGATTAGACAGACTGATCAATAATAATAACAACGAAAATACAAACAAACTCAAAACAAAATACACTTTTCCGGCTCGAGAATTGAGAGTACGTCTCCTTAACTAATGCTAATATTGGTATAGATATCCCAAACCACTGTGGGATACATATAGCAGGGACACGTCCCTTTGTCCCTGCAACTAAGAATTATTTTCTTCAGATTCAATTGAATTCAAAAATGTCATTAGTCGAGATTCTTTGCCATAAATTACCCTACTTCTATTATCTTTATTGCATGCTTGACTGCCTTTCTTACCATAAGTAAATCCGATAACGTCCCCTAATGCCCTGATTCCTGATAACGCACCTCGATCGATTCCATACCGCGGGTTATTCCACAGTTCGTGCATAATACCTGTATCGATATTTATTTCAGCCTCGTCCCCTTCTCCCCTCTTTCTAATAAAAGCAAAAACTCCTTTATCACAGCATTCACGGAATCTCCCCTGGATGCTTACATCAATAGGTTGCTCCCTTAAGGTGCCAATATAACTCCTAAAGGTGTTGTTGATCATATCGATTAAAGCTCTTCTTACAAGAGCCTCAACATCCTTTTCGGCTTCCTCCATTTGGTTCTCAGGCAGTAATTTGTGAATCCAGGTTGGTTTTTCGATTCCGGCACTTTCGAAGAAGTCTTCCAAGACCTTCTGACCTATATCAAACGGTTTTAGTTTTCGATCCAGAATCAAGTCCTTTTGGTGTTCCAGTATCCATCTAATTCTGAAATTGCCAAGAATGTACAGCTTGTCTCTGTTCTGCCTTAAAAATATCTCAAAAGATTTGGTCTTCTCGTCATCCTCATTATGGCATTCTTGCTTTGAAAATTCTCTGTCTATCACTCTTCTCATATAAGCCGTGTCAGATTTAGGCGGAGGAGGGTTACCTGTAAAAATACACGCAGACAAAGCAGGGATATCTGTCGGGATAGTCTTGTCCATGAATTTGCTTCTGACTATCGCCGATTCCACTGCAGTCTTAATTAGATTCGTAATATGTTTTTGTTTCTCATCAAGATAGACCTCATTTATAACTAGTGGATAGGTAGTTTTACTTATGGCTTCCCCAAAGCGTGCAAGAGAATCTATTCTAGAATAAGAGAGAATGAATTTGAAGTCTTGATGATGATTATCTATGGCCAAGACGATAGTTCCAAGTGTAGTTTTTCCAGCCATAGACTGACCCCATTCATGCAGCCATTTTAGCCAAGCATTACCATTCTGTTTCAAAACGAAGCTGAATGGTGCAACTATAGCCCATTTAATAAACATGGAAAAAAGATCAATACTACTAGAATATGATGAGGATAAATTGTTGAGTATCTTTGCCACCTCTGCCAACTCTTCTTTTGTATTTATTGGTATTTCTGGTATATTGCTACTTCTTATCATCCCATTAGCATCAAGATAGAATCCTGTAAACTCAACACTTTCATCAATCTTCATTAACCCATCATCTTCAAATGCTTGAATTATTGCGTTTAAGGCTTCGGTCACACCATATGCAGAGATGTTCAAGGCCCTCTGTTTTAGATATGCAACAATTTCGTCTATTGTCTTGCGATCTGCTACAAAATGCTCATTTGATTGAGTCACAAATTTTATTGTGTATTTCGATGTTGATCTCAGAAAATGTAAAGGGTTTCTATGAACTATCACTTCTGTTGGTATGCACTTGAAAATTATTGCACCTCGATTGAATGAATAGCTGAGCCTTTGTGTAGTACCACTGGCAGCAGCTTGTCTCCTTTCCCTATTGTCACTGGCTGCAACAGTAACTCGCACCATATGTTTCCCCTTAGAATCAGCCAGAATCAATTTAAGCGGCGTTTCACTTACCTGTGTCCATCTGTCCCCCTTGAGTTCACGTTTTATTATCTCATCCCAAGTTCTGAATTTTTCATATTTGTGCTTCGAGTACCCTCCGTCGCCTTGTGTATAGGCTTCCTCGTTTTTCTTTTTCTCGTCCTCTCGCTGATCTTGTTCCTCTTGTCTCTTCCCAGTATATGTTTTCTTTACCCAATCCCAAAGAGATTCTAGCTCCCGTCGATTGGTTTCCTGTAATGGCGGAACACAATGCTTTCTATCAAATTCTAATACTCTTTCATACCGCTGCTCGTCTGTGAATTCTTCCCATCCGTGTCCCCATCTAAAAAAATAGCTTACCACTATGTGCGTTAGTGTATTATGTCTGCTCCCCGTTTGTATTACAGTATCATCGCGTTCCAGCAAATCGAAAAACCTAGTACTCTCCAGCTCACTCAGATACGGTACACCATGTCTCTTGCTGATAGTATCTATATGTTGCTCTAACTCCAGTTTTTCTAACGGATTAAGTTCCAGTATTTTCTCTGTTAGCTTTCCTAACGGTTTGTATTTTTTAAGACTTGAATGCATCGATGGAGAAACAAACATCAAACCAGTCTCACCTTTGATCTCAATGCCAAGAGTACTGTCGGAACTTTTTCTCTTTAACGGTACATCAGCTATCACAAATAAATGGTAACTGTTTTCATCTCCTTCATGGTATTCCACCAGTGTTTTCTCGTCGGCCAAATTCTGCATCGTAGTTAGTTTGTCGCTGCGGGTAAGGAACTCCCTAATTCCTAGTTCTCTGTCGAAGTCTATAATGTTAAGGCACTTTCCCTTATACGGTCCTCTTTGAAACATACCGCACAAAATAGCAATGCCTTTGTCATATTTTCCTGATTTCAGATTCTCTTCGAACTCTCCTATGGAATGATGACTTTCACGAAAGCGTCCCCAGTTTTCTAGTATTTTATCCTTTGTATCCCTATCGTCTTTCTTTATAGTATTTGCTGCTATTATATCGCAGCCAAGGTTAATCCAGAATCTAATGCGATCCTGATCTTTAAGCAATCTTGTCTTAAGAGTGGTCATTCTCGAATCACCATCAAAATCGTTTCTGAGAGCTGTGATCTGACTTCGATTAAGCCGCTTCGCCTTCCGTAGCGGTATACTTTGTCCTACTATTCGTTAGTGATAATGAAAATTTGCCAATCCTTGCTTCAGCTAACTGAAACTTTTCAAAGTCTTTTTCAATACCCACAAACTTTCTTTTCAGATTGAGGGAAGCTATTCCTGTCGTACCGCTTCCCATCATGGGATCTAATACAATGTCATTTTCAAGAGTAAGTTCATAGATAAGTTCAGAATTGTGATTGAGTGCTATCTGACATAAAAGGCCTCGTTCTGCGATATCGTTTGCAAGTGAAGCAATATCGCCCAGATCATTCCTGAACCTCTTTCCGATTTTTATACTACTGATTGGTAACGTGCAGGAGGAAATTTCTTTGGAACTCTGAGCAAAATCTTTATTGCTAGAGTGTGTATTCATCATTGTCGTATTCTATCAGCTCCCGCGACATAGCGCCGAAATTCAGCCCAATCATTTGAACTTTGTGAGGATGGATGTGATGGATTCGTCATTTCGTATGCGGCTTTTTTTCGTGACTGCAAATTCATATTCAGTAAACTTCCTTCTGCAATTATTACAAAGAAGTAAAGCTATTGATCCCAAATCGCCTACACGTACTCTTATTTCGATTGTGGCACCTGCAAAGCAGTCGTTAGCCTCACAAAGTGCAGCTTTAATAGATGGTTTGCTTATTATACTTCGATCCATAGATATCGCCAGAACTATTGCTTTGGACCCTCGGACTCGTCTGCTAGGCCTTGAAATCTGATATCAGGCGAGTCTTGCCTATTTTTTCCGTTCTTATTTACTGATTTCCTGTTGTTATCATTATTTATGCAATACACTCTTTCCAATATTCTAAGTAAGAATCGGCTGCGTGGTACATCGCCACGTGCAACATCGATCTTTTCTATAATCTCTCGCGGAAGCGAGATACCTACTGCGATATAAGATTGCATGTCTGCAGGTTCGATAGAACTATTAAAAGAAGTTGGGTTATACTAGTGTAAGTCAAAGTGACTAGTAAAAGTAATCGGACAAAATATTATGGAGTATGTGACAGTCCTGCCCAAAATGGTAAGCAGTATGATTTCGCTATTGATGATGCCATCATAAATGAATTGTTCATCTCTACCTCTCTTAGTTCTGGCGACCTTAAAGGAAAATTAGAAAAAAAACTTGGTCGTGACATATTTCCTAAGACATACTACAATCACATAAATATGATGATAGAAGATAATCTGTTAAAAAGAATTGATTTAGGAAAAAGAGGCATAAAGTCAGTTTATTATTCATTAACCGAAGCGGCAAAGAAAAAGCAGAAACTAATGCTAATGCCCCCAAGAACAGGTGAAATTCACAGGACAAGTTATTTTAGTATAATTAAAGAGATATATGCTCACATATTTTCGAGAACATAATCAAGGATGGCAATAACGTCATATCGATAAAGGATCTTGAAAGTAAATATCGCGCTAGCAGTGACTACGAAGATATCACGATGGCGTTCAAATTACTTGTAGAAATTGGTTTGCTTAAATCGATAAGCAAGAAAAATTATGTACTAGCTAGTCCTGAATTGGATAAACTGTTGTCTGATATTCTAGAGTACAGGAAGCAAATCAAAGATGCTGAAGGTAAAAAAGAAACTAGACAGATAGTGGAAGAATACAACATGATGGGCAGGAAACGATGCCCGGATGACCGAATTAACGCTATTAACAGAATAAAAACGCAACATGCAATTGCACTGGAGGAATATTCATTTCTACGTGACGTTATTCAAATGTATTGTCCTCTTCTTCCGGAGTTACCTTATAGAGACTTGATGCACACGATATAAGAAAATATACTAATAAATGCTTTAGTTAACTATTGTACTTACACACATAGGTAAC
>QHBN01000053.1 GCA_003176995.1 Candidatus Nitrosopolaris wilkensis | reverse complement strand
TCGCCTTTCTTAGCCGTGAGTGTGGCAGGAGCATATGCAGGGTTTCCTTGAGTAGAAGCACCGACTAGGATTGATAACTTGGCTCCAATCGGCGATGTAACAGCAGAAGTAGAAGAAGCGCCACTAGTGGCGTTGCCGGCAGAGGTACTATTAGCTGTATTGATCGACCCTGACGCTCCCGCGGTAGATACCTGCGAAAGTGCACCGGCTGATGCTGTTGCCGGTAGAACAAACAACTGTGCCCTCATATTGTAGTGAAGCAAGCCACAATATTCTCTACATTGAATTAGATACTGACCAGGAACATCAAATACATTCCAAACCGTATTAACCCTTCCTGGAACGGCATCCATCAGGACAGCAAAGTCTGGGATATTGAAGGAATGAATAACATCCTGCGATACGATCTCAAATCTATACGGAACCCCCTGTTTTACATGCAGTTGGCCAATTTCTCTAGTGCCGTCTACATGTTGGAAAGTCCAAAACCATTGCTGACCAATCACCTTTATAACTTCCGCATTCGGCGGCACAGCTTCTAGCATATGCTCTACATTCCAAGAATCAGCGCCTACCCATGCCAAGAGGGAAATTACAGCGCCTATATAGATCCATTCGTATATTGCGTGACCTGACATTACCGAAGACTGTCCTCTGGTGATTCTCTAGGTGGATGCGTTTTCTTGTTGGATTCTCTAAACCTCCAAGCTACATAAACGATGCAGCCCTGTACAAGAGCTCCAACGATGAATGCGGCTACCATTCCTCTATAGAACAGGCCCCAAATTTCTACCCTCCTGATCACATAATTTTGGGGAGCACCACTGGTCTGACCGTATACAATAGATATAGTTACACTCAGAATTAATATGACAATGATGGGAAGCACAGCAAATAGCACTGTTCGCCAAATAATTAAATTCGAGGCCATCATGATTTTCCTCTTTGTGTGTAAGTCCTCTAGCCCTGCGTATATAATTTAAGGCTTTTGATAGCTAATTTCTTTATGCAGGTTGGGAGAATTTCTCTATTGTAAACAACTTGGAAACGCCTAGGTGAGATCTATTTGATTAAAAAAAATCATTATTCCAAAAATATAACGAACGTGAATATTATAGAATTCAGGAACAATTCTATAGTGTTCGAATCAGAGAAACACGATACCTCAGAGTTTTATGAAATGGAGTGACTGAAGAAAGGGAATGAGGAATTGCATGAACGTTTATCGTATCATATTTCGACCAACTCTTTTGAAAGTTTTTTCTTTTCCCAACGCATAAGGTATACTATTCCAATCACTAGTAGCACTTCCAATGATTTGTCCAAAATCCCAGCAAGATCAATATCTTCAGGCCTGTTGTTTGGAGAAAGTGGCGGCGGTAACACAACGGAATATGTATACAATCCTAGCAGCACGGAGGTTCCGACTAGTCCAAAAAGATTGAGAATTACAGTCTTTTTGTAGTAGACCCTTGCGAGTCCTGGACCATCCAGTGATCCTGGTTGGTTTGCAAGAGTCAATAGTACATACATAATGCCGTAGGACAGCTGAGCGGCCCCGGCGGCTAACAAGAAAATACTGTATTCGAGGCGGAGAGAACCGTGCTCAGAAAAGACTGCAAGATGTACTATACCTGCTGCTATTGCAAAGAGCATGACTGAATATTTTAAGACCTGTTTGTCTATTGCGTTTGAATGCACACCACTCCTGATTCGACTTCGATAGGTGAGTGCAGCGACAACTCCGAAGACTACAATCATGCCTACAATTCCGCTTAGGACTGCGGTGCTAAAGATATTCCCAAAACTTCTTGATACTGATACGTTAAGAACGCCTCGATCGCAACTACAATTCAAATTATTAGTTAAGATAGTTCTGGGAGGATCTATACCACTGTGATAATTGCCATTAGTGTTGTCATTGGCTATACTTATAACAACTTGATAATTACCAATCTCCTGAAAAGTGTAGTAAAGTGCAAAATCTCCAATATCGTCTCTTGTCCAAGGGAAAGCCTTCAGTCGCTCTCCTGTGCTGGCGCTATAGATCTCTACCATGGAATAGACATTGTAGACGTCATTACCATTTTGATCTTGTATACTGAAGATAATTTTAGCAGGCTGCGATGGGGGAGTATATTCGGGGTCTATTGCCTGATTGACGTAAAACCTGCCTACAGGCGTGCCTCCTCCGTTGTAGTGAGGTAAATGATCTAGATGTGCACTGGAAGTAGAAACTAATGACAAGGGATCGCCTCCCGACATAATTGCAGCTGTCAATAATACCAGGATACTTCCATAGACGGCAAATATCTTAGCCCGTGTTTGCCGTAGCACGACAACTCATAGACAACGGACTTATATATTTTGTAGTAGAATTCGACGTTGAATAGGCGAAAAAAACAGAACGCCTTCGAAACAAGGACATTGTGTAATTGATATCATATCTTAACGGTCAGCCGGATACAAATGCAACATATCGGCAGTTACTTACCAAGACAAATATCTGCGCGAAGCCGTGTCCTACTCGGTTATGTACCTGTGCATGCTCATTACGTTGACTCCAGACAGCGAGTATATTTTGCTTTCATGTTTTAGAATTGTTAACGCAGCGTTGCGTATATGCCAATGAAACAAAGCCCGCGGTTTCAAGTCAAGCAGAACTGAGATCGCAGCTTTGATAGGATCCAAATGCGTAATCATTAACACATTTTTATCGTGTTCCGTCTCCTTAATTTCATCCATCAAGTCTTTTATTCTTCGCTTCACGGCCGTAAAACTCTCCACACCGTAGTTCGAAAGCATGCTATCGGCTCCTGCGTAAAACTTGAGAAATAAATTCCCGTATTTATAGATAATGTCATCGTAATTCATACCCACTAGCTTCCCAAGCTCAATCTCGTATAATCGTTCATCGATTTCATAGCTTATTCCTAATATCTTGCTCACAATTTTTGCGGTTTCCACAGTACGAGTGACGGGGCTAACATATACTTTTTCTATCGGAACATTTTGAAGGTACCTTGCCGTGTCTTCTACTTGTTGTCTTCCGTAGTCAGTCAAGTGTGACTCGATGTGTCGCCCTACTAGGATTCTGTTGACATTGTTCTCTGCTTGTCCATGACGCATAAGAATGACCAGCGGCAAGTAAACCACTCAAATTCAAAAGCGGATTATAATATTAATTTTCGCTGCAATCGACTAAGCCTTATGATACTTGAACTTTAGATACCAGTAGATACTGAGGAGTATCCCCTTTTTAATAAACTTAATAACCAAACATTTGGTGAACCATCTAGGATGAAAGTAGGATTAATAGGCGGGACTGGAGGTATGGGTGAAGGGTTCGCTTTGAGATGGTCTTCTAGGCATGATGTAATTATAGGTTCCAGGGAGGTTCAAAAGGCAAAAGACGCAGCAGAAACATACGCGAAAGTAGCCAAAGAGTCCTACGGGAATCGCATGACTGGAAGCATTACAGGTGATGAAAATTTGGCGGTTACAAAATCATCTGACATTCTTCTGTTGTCAATTCATTACGAGCACATTGCAGATATGTGCTCACAGCTATCAAAACAACTCAGGGATGATTGTATTGTTATAACCCCCATCGTTCCCATGGAAAAGACTGGGGCAGGATTTGTTTACATTCCGCTAGAACAGTCGAAGAAACCTGCTGCAGAGATCGTTGCCGATAACTTACCTCCCAGATCCCGGATCGTATCAGCATTTCATACGATCTCTGAGGCCCGACTCAAAAACATAGCAGAAAGCCTCGATTCAGACACCTTTGTGTGTGGAGACGATCGTAATATTGTATCAACGGTCAATAGTTTGATATCTGAAATTGCCGGATTGCGTCCTATATACCTAGGGCCATTATCCATTTCATATCAGGCAGAAATTCTAACTCCCATGCTATTAAATTCGGCTCATAGAAACAAGATCAAGAACCCAGGGATCCGAATAGTGTAGAACAATGAAATTTCGACAAGGGGAAGAACGAAGTAGACGCGGAAAAAACTGGATGTCGGCAATGGGAATACTTTTTATTGTCATGGCAGCCATTATCGCCCTTAGAAATCTTTATTATGTTACGACCAACTTGTCCTTCGGCTTTTATCTTGATAATTACACAAACGCACAGATAACCAACGAGAAATTCGTTATAGGCATGCTAATCGGCGGAGGGATCCTTCTGTATTGGGGTTATTTCAAAAAGAAGGAGGATTACGGCCCGCCTGATGAACACGAAAGACGCAGGTTCGGTTACAACAACTAAAGATTTTTGGACCTCGTCACATTTAATAAGAAATCGAGATCTCTTCAACCTCACTCAATATGGGACTTATGAACCGCATTTACACTGTCATAAGGCAAAAGGTAAACATTATTCTGGATAAACATGAAGATCCCAGACAAGCGTTAGACTACTCTTACATAAAACAGGTTGAAATGCTAAACAAGTTAAGACGGGATATTGCTGAAGTGGTAACAGCC
>QHBN01000052.1 GCA_003176995.1 Candidatus Nitrosopolaris wilkensis | reverse complement strand
TGAGAATTGAGCTACAAACTATATCAAAATATGTCCGAGCTTCGGCTGCTAATGCGGATGATTTATCCCCTCGCGGTATTACGACAGACGATACTTTGCCTTTTATTGCTTTAGAAGTTCTAATAAATTGAAACGGTGTCTGTTGAGTCTTTGATTTTTACATCGCCAATTTTATTATAAATTATATGCGTACTGGTAGCCACGCTATTCTCCAAGGAATACCTTCGTCATTTACAGGCACCGATGCACTAACAGGAAAACAAATAACACTCAGTCCAGGTCACAACGTTCGGGATATGGTACCATTCATACTCGCTCCAAAATTCCAAGGAGGAGCTCTTAGAGCTGTATGCGTTGAAGATATTACACGTGCTCTACACATAATACCTACAATCCAAACTCCGCCAAGTTGATGACATCTTGACACAATTCTCCACACCTCGTGGAGAAACATCATATTTTTAAAAGTAATTAGACAAAGGGTGTTACGCTAAATGGACTCTTGATGGATATTACTACCGTACACAACTTAACAAACCCGCATTAGTAACCAGTCAGGTCCGTCATCACATGCTGCTGCCTGCTTTGGATTTGTGGTTTGCCATTATTATAAAAAATTAAAATAAAAATTATAAAGATGCATTAGTCAGACTGCTTCAACATCTGTTTCAAGGAAGGCACTATTTCCCGGGACGGCACAAAGCCAAGAACAGTTTCTAGTCTGCTTATATCAGCCAGACTGTTTATTATATCGCCTCTTCTGGCGTCCACAAAAACAGGCTCCAGATCTAAATTAAAAATTTTGATCATTATTTGAGCCAGATCTTTTATCTTTAAGGCTTTTCCAGTTCCCACATTTAAAATGTGCGCATAAGAAGAAGGAAAGGATGATGATGATTTTTCTTCTTGTTTCTTATCAGCGTCTGCAGCTGACAACACTATAGCGCTAACAACATCATCAACAAAAATGAAATCCCTGATCTGATTTCCATTACCATAGATTACAGGCGGTAATCTGGCCGATAATCGCTCGGCAAACTTTGTAATTACACCTGCATACCCAAAGCTCTGTCCTTCTCCAAAAACATTAAAGATTCGAATGGATACAGCATTTTGGATTTTTCCAGTATTCCTAAAAGAAGATACAAGAGCTTCTCCAGCTATCTTACTGGCACCGTACGGAGATAATGGATCTAATTGTTCTTTTTCGGATATAGGCAATATTTTTGATTCACCATAGACAGCTGAGGAAGACGCAAAAACCAAATTTTTCACGTCCGCCTTTGAACACGCTTCCAAGACATTAACTGTTCCTTTGATGTTTACATCTATCGTGTCCCCAGGATTTGTAATTGACTCAGGAACACTTATTTTTGCAGCTAGATGAACACAAGTATCTATTTCTTCACTTTTGAAAATGTCTATGAGAGCGTCTTTATTTCTTAGGTCTTCTGCATAAAACGAGACATCATTAATCTCATTATTATGTAAGCTAACAAAACGAGATGTGCTTACGCTACTAGCCTGAATTGCACTTTTGATCGTATGCAAAAAAATGCGATTTGCATTGCTTAGATTATCAATGATGGTAATTTTGCAATCCATTGCAGATAGTCTTTTAACAAGATGATGCCCGATGAAGCCAGCACCGCCCGTGACGAGTACATTATGCATGGATTAACAATTCATATGCTGTAATTTAATAACTACGGACTGTGCAGATGCTTGTGTATGCACACGTCCATTTACGTACATTATTATTCATGCCTCTGTAAAGTCTACGTAGGATAAAATAGACTGTAAAAATTCGTTGGATGGAAAAAATTATGTGGAATGTGAGACGCTGCTGCCTCGAAAGTGGCGCGCCTGCGGTATATCTTGGCCGGTCCTTCTCAAGTCACAACTAGAGAAGCATTATTAAGCCATTATCGGATCAAAGGAAGTTTGGTACCGTAACCAATGGACGTTCCATATCTCGAGTTTTCTCTTTTACTGCGTCTGTAGATAACAAATCATTGATTAGAATGCCTTTAATTTCTTGGTTGTCGATTAACATAGAAACAACCTTGTCGTTTTCTGCACTTGAGGGCATCTGATGATTGATGTCGTCGCGGATCCTGTTCTGGTTAGAATTTATTTATTCGTCTGCGTGAACTACCACCGGCCACGTCCGTAGGCTTCTTTTCTTATCATCGCGTTCCTGTGTACGCTAGGAAGAGTTCTGGGCATGTGCACCGTTATCCCTATCTTGGAGGAAATAAGAGCAGAGCTTAAGCGCGGGATTTCAAGATTATACCAACCACTTAACTAGATTGGCGGCTTATGGCTCTGATGCTGAAATACTTACTGCGCTTCTCATAGACCTTCCGGTCTGGGGAGCCAACTGTAGTAAAATGAGCTCTATATTGAAAAAGAACTACGGATTTACTGACAATTCCTGTGTATTTTTGGAAATTTGCTTCTCCTCTTCCTGAAGACTGTCAGTAAATCTAAAAAATTAATAGATCCACGATTCCTCAAAGTCATGAGTTGATGTGCAACTGCGAGATTACTTGATTATGAACTTTCTTTCTGGGACATGATTTACAAATACTCGATTATTAGATAGATCTAATTGATTTTTTTAGTAGCATAGTCCCAAAAACCCATTATGCTACTTGGCTGCTAAGAATCAAGTACATTTAAGTCTGACAAACCAATCTATTACCGTTACCAATACCCATATTGCACATAGCGCTCATCGCCATACTCGCGTTTGTAATTCTCCAAAAGCTAGCACGATGAGATGATACTTCAGCGTAATCGATGAAGAAAATTTTTGTTGTGTCCAGCTATATGTACCACTTTCTTTCATGTACTCTCATAACCCAACGAATGAATGCACTGTTTGCCTTCTTAACCTGCGCTCTTTCCAGAGTAGAGCAGTGTAGTAGCTGTTTCTAGCACTATAATGAATATTGAGCATAGGATAACCCTCCTTGTTCATTACAAAATTCATGAACAGTCTGGAGACCCTGCCATTTCCATCCCCAAAGGGATGTATGGTGACGAATTTCAAGCGAACAAGCGCTGCCAGCTCCACGGTATGGCGCAGAGGATTCTTGTCCTTATTCCTATCATACCATTCGAACAATTCTCGAAGAAGAGGATAAACTTCAACAGGGAGCTCTTGCTAGCAAATAGATCATAGCTTGATGTTCTTGATCCTCTATATCGAGATGGTTCTCTGTCATTGACTGGCGGACCGTTAGGCCTACCAGCTATCTTGAAGGGATTCTCATAAAACCTATCTTTATTACATTGATATCAACATTATAAGTAACTTAATCAGGTGTCTTTCGATATCGCTATTTTCAATATTTTCAATTGATAACACAATATAATAAGTGCAATGAATCACTTCGTGTTGTAAGGATAACGTTACATTGTCTTCCTTTGTATTCTACTTCTACCAAATGATTATCTGAACCAGCTATACTAGTTGGATTGGTTTAATTACGGTACGTTCGTTGCCTGTAGTTTTAGGATCGGATTGTCAGTATTTGTAACCCCCAATGTGGCGTTCGTAATCTTGTATGATTACCAATTGAAAGAACATTGCTGCCAAGTTCACACTCCCCACTAGCCTTTCAGTTGTCTTGCCATTCGTCGTCTCGGCACCGTTGTTGATACGGTCTATTCTGATTGGGAAGAGCTTTGAGTTGGTAGTTTCGCCACTTTTTGTTGATGTTTGAATGGTTCACTCTAGAACTTAATCAGTGGACTAATGATGTTTGGTCTAAACAGCCCTTTTTGATAGTATAAGTGCATGTACCTCCAGTGCATATGGCTTTATCTGTTGTTGAGAATTCAAAAGTCTTTACGTCAAATTTTTTAGTAAATTGGTTGCTGCTTCGCTCCATTGTTGCTGTCAGGTTCATGGAGTTTCTTGAATGTGCTATTACGAGATCCGCAGATTTTGATGCTGCTAACAATAAAGTAGCCACCGTTGCAGTTGCGACTACAATGAGTGCAAACACATTTCTATCTATCTTTTTTACTATTGGGTGTCGGTTAAAGATATTGACCAACTGTCAAATCATCTACTCCAACAGACTGAATGTCAAGGGAGGCCTTCCTCATAGTGGAGCAAATCTCATTCCAAGAAGGTGTTAACGCTCTTAACCTTCCAACCGTTGTAAAGTGGAGCGTTAATTACACCAAGTAGATTATGGTATAGATATTAAGTAAGAAAGCATACAGTAGATCTCTTTTTTGTTGAGGAGAGGGGAAAGGTGTAGATATTTTATTCCTATTAGCAACTCTGCATCTTTCCTCATTATATTATCCACCATTGACAATACTATAATCTAACACCTAAAAAGTACGAGTTTAAGTAGTATAAAACCAATAGTTATTTAAAATAGAATCATTAATATCTTAGTATGCAGATAGATCGAAAGTTGTTATCCAGCGTAAAAAATAGAAAAACAAGGCATATAGGATCTGTTGCTTCAGTTGCACTAATAATTAGTGTAATTTTAATTTT
>QHBN01000051.1 GCA_003176995.1 Candidatus Nitrosopolaris wilkensis | reverse complement strand
TTGGTATAGAACTGCTTCTTGCTAAGCTTGCCAACATAATTGGAAGAGGTGAGTCTTCCGGAATACGCCGTTTTCATTAGGTTTACCGACGTATTATCGGATAAGACGGTGAAAATCTGCTCAATTGTTACCTCTTCTGGCATTCCCTGTCTCGACAGATGCATTAAGGTACCGATATATATAAGAGTTCCCTTTTTTGGTCATTAATAGAGTCTTTAATCATACAAGCGCCATAATTTATTTAATTTTACGAGATTGCAACGAGAGCATTTTAAGGTGGCAAAGCGCTCCGATGGTGTTTTTCGCTTTGAATTCCTTGTCAAGACAATAGTGTCACCATGCAAGGAACACATGAAGAGTCTAATAGGGGAACATCGGTTGCCCTCCTATGCTGGCTTTAGCTTTATTTTCTGAAAAGTTTAACGCCAAAAAATCCTGTTTCAGACACTAGATTCTCCGAGAATTGCTCGCTAAACCAAATAAATGAGAGTTTTGATCTTGAAATCAATTATTTTTACCCATATTCAGTTGTATCATTGACATTAAAGAAGCAAATAGCAGTGACAACACAGAGCTTGGAGGTCCAGGAATGCTGCCTACTCGTCGAATTGAAAAATTTAGCCAGAATAGGGAGATTTGTTCTTAATTTTCTTTGTCTTGGCATCAGTAACTAAGACCGATCACCGCCTAGAATGAGTCGTACAACAAAATTTTTCGATAGATGTCCTTAAGAGTCAGAAGGAGACGGGAAAGAGACAGACAGAATAACTACGACGCAGGTTTTGCTATGAGGATATCCTTTATCTTCCCGTCATCTCTTAATAGTGTTTCAATAATTTTATTTCGCTCCTCTATTGAGAGTTCCTGACTTTGATCTGGGGCTATTTCGAACGAATCAATTGCCTTAAGCTTCCAGTAGTTGTTGTCATTGAATGCCTTTTCTAGTGTCATCACAGCATCATAAACGAGTTCGCCAAAGACAGTAAGAGAGTATCTTCCATTCTTTCTTTTAACTAACCCTGTCTTTAGTAGTGCTGAGATTCGGGAATAATATTGCTTACGTGTGATATTTAGTTTAGTTCTGAGGATATCGGTATCTCCTTTCGTATCAGCGATTGTTTTAAAAACCGCCAGAGCGTTCTCATTAGAAATTGCACCAAGAATGTTCGCTAAAGAGACAGATTCCATATCATTATGCGATGTGCTGTTTGCTTATATACCCGCTTATTATAAACATTACCAAATACGGTTTAAAATTTCAAATCATTAGATTTTTTTTGATCTTAGAGTTGAAATTCCGGTGTTTTTAGATTATATATTATGTACTAGTTTGATATGATCAGATAGTACATCGGCTCCCCAAAAAAATTGGCTCAGACATTTGGAGCGATACGTTGCGATAGCGAGGTCCTCATTATTCATCGAACAGTCTGATATGTTCGGCCCTCATACATCTATTGGAAACCACATCCATGCCATTCTCTTTTGCCTTCGCCTCAGCTTCTTCACTATAAATTCCTTCTTGCATCCAGATAACTTTGATTCCTGACTTCTTGACTGCCTCGGTAACAATGGCCGGTACATCTTCCGGCTTTCTGAAAACATCAACTATATCGATTAAATCAGGTATTTCCACGATAGATTGATATGACTTTCTTCCCATTACCTCAGTAGCTGTAGGATTTACCGGGATAACATTATAGCCACGTTCAACAAGATATTTGGGGACAAAATTGGAGGGCATTTCTTCGTTTTTTGACATTCCTATTACTGCAATATTCTTGAGAGCGAAGAATGTTCTCAACTCTGAGTCGGAGTGCGAATCTGTTTTTATTATTGGATTTGCCATACTGTCAGATGCACATCTCTAATATTTATCAATGAAGAGATCGACCTAACCACGCTAAAAAAAACTTCGTTCACATAGGTCATAGGTCATTCATTATACATTCACATAGATGTGGATATATTAGCGAAAAGGCCAATATGCCTTCTTGGCCGTCCAAGCATCCAATGAACGACGTAACAATAATTGCATAAAAGTAGCAGTACCATTATATTGTTGTTGCTGACTTTCGTAGAACGTCAAATACCCTGCATCTCAATAGATAAATAGATATTGCAGATATGGCTCAAAAAGAGAAAAAAGAATTAGGATAACAGGCTTGATGGTAATTGGTCAGAAAAGAAATAAAATATGTAATAATTATTGCTCTTGGCATCGCAATTATCTTTCTTGGTATACGTTTTGCTTTTGGTGTGACAAATCCATTCTACGTTGTCGCTAGCGGTAGTATGATACCCAAACTCAACATAGGTGATTTCGTTATCGTAAGCCACAACGTCCCGTTTGACAGCTTGAAAGTAGGAGATATCATAGTGTTCAGAACATTTGGAACGACAGACACAGGACAGCACGAAATTATAGTTCATAGAGTAGCTCAGATAGTAACTGACAACCACGGCGACAGAATTATCAGGACTAAAGGAGACGCCAACGCTGATTCGATCCCTTCCCTAGACTATCCTATCTTTCAACAAAACTACATTGGTAAGGTGGTTTATGTCATACCACAGCTAGGAATAATTACCGATGCTCTCCGCCCTCCGACAAACTATATCTTGATTGGACTTATTTTAATAGTTCTGATTTATTATCTTAGAAAAAAGAACGAACCGCATAGCGATAAAAAATCGTAACAGCAGGAGACAAGTAATAGTATGTTCAGTATCACCAGGTATTATGTCCGTGGGTTCTTCAAGGCAATCTGTGATTTCCATAGTTCTTTAATCTAGCAGATAACGAAATGGCTCCATACAACCTAATAGAAGAAATGTAAAGTTTATCACGTGCAGCCTCAAATGCAAACCCGGATCGCGGAAAAATCCATAGCTGCCAAGATGCATTGCTGGGTAAACTAGGTGGGGCAACAAAGTCCTTGTTGCTGTCCGTGTTTATCTTTCTCTGCAAAAGAAATAAGCTAAATTTTCAAGAAACGTTCCAGGCTCATATTAACTATTGTTGCATAGTCGCAGTTTGTATTTTTTTTAGTACAGTAGTATCAAAATGTCTATTAATTAGATTTAATATAACACGCTTTCTATGATCCGCCCGTTATTGCAGGTTCGCTTTAGCAGGAATTTACTCTCTTTTCGGTTGGATAATAACTATAAGAGAAAGATATGAGAAAGGGAGAATAATTATAATAATAAATTCAATAGCGTCCTCACAAGAGCGAACGGAAATAACAGGAGCACCAGTTTAAGGATGGACAGAGGATGATTTTGATTTAAAAACCACAACCAACGATAAAACCAAAGCCAACTGTATTATGTGTGGAAAGGAAATACAAGATCAGCATCGAATAGTTAAGGAAACAATTGAGGATAATCAGATTATATTCGATACTCTCACATGCTCAACACTTTTCAAAAAGCTTAACTGTGTCTATGGGGGCAACCAAAGATATCTAGTTCCAGATTGGCGCTGAAATTCAGTTAATTTAATTCAATTTAATTCAATTTAATTTAATTCAATGAATCAAACCAAATTAATTAAAGTGCAGGAACAGTTATTGCACCTTCGGATGCAGAGCTAACCAAAGAAGCGTATTTGGCCAGGGCGCCACTAACGTAGTGAGGTTTGATTGGCTTCCATTGCTTCTGTCTCTTGCGTATTTCTGCTTTCGATATCTCTAAATCTACCTTCCCCTTCTTGATATCAAGCTCTATAGTATCTCCGTCCTTGACCAAAGAGATTGGCCCGCCAACCATGGCCTCAGGCGCTACATGACCTACCATGAATCCTCGGGTCGCACCGGAAAATCTTCCGTCGGTAACCATTGCCACTTTTTCCCCCAATCCCTGACCGACGAGGGCGGCAGTGACTGCAAGCATTTCCCTCATCCCGGGACCTCCCTTTGGTCCTTCGTACCTTATTACCACCACATCTCCCTCGACAATTTTCCTCTTCGATATTGCATCAAAAGCGGCTTCCTCAGCATCAAAGACACGAGCCTTTCCAACAAATCTAGTCGAAGCCATTCCAGCAATTTTGATAACAGCCCCATCTGGTGCCAACGAACCTCTGAGAATTGCAAGAGTTCCCACAGGGTGTATTGGATCTTCGATAGGTTTTATGACATTTTGATCTGAATAATAGGAGGCGGTTGACGAGGAAGAATAGGAAGACTGTGAAGGCGAGGCGGAAGAGGAAGGCATCTGAAATCGTATTGATTCAAGATTTTTCCTCATAGTGTTTCCTGTTACAGTCATGGTTTCTCCATGGATTAGCTCTTTCTTTAATAGATTCTTCAAAATTATAGGAACACCCCCAACTTTATCAAGATCAAGCATCACATACGATCCTCCTGGCCTCATATCGGCAATATGAGGAGTTCTTTTTCTGACTCTTTCGAAGTCTCTCATATTGAGTTTAACCCCTATTTCCCTTGATAATGCCAACAGATGGAGTATTGAATTCGTCGAACCTCCAATCGCGTTGGCGACCGCAATAGCATTTTCAAAGGCTTCAAAAGTCAATATATCTTTTGGACGGAGATTATTTTCTATCAAATTGAAAATTGCTTTACCTGTATCATAACATATTTCCGATCTTCTCTGACTCTCTGCAGGTGAAGAAGCGCTTCCAGGCAACGCCATGCCGATTGCTTCGCTTATTGAAGCCATAGTATTAGCTGTATACATTCCTGCACAGGAGCCCGCAGACGGGCAGGCCGCATTCTCCAAACTAATTAGCTCGGTATTGGTCATCTTACCTGCCTCAAATGTACCAACCGCTTCATAGACATCTTGGATTGTAACAGGCTTGCCATTCCAATTTCCAGGCATGATTGTGCCGCCGTAGACAAAAATAGCAGGTAGGTTAAGTCGAGCCATACCCATCAAAGTTCCGGGCAAACTCTTGTCGCAGCCGGAGAGACCTACAATAGCATCGTACTGATGGGCTCTTACCATCACTTCAATCGAGTCAGCTATAATCTCTCTACTCACCAGCGAAGCTTTCATCCCCTCATGGCCCATGGCTATTCCATCAGATACCGCGATGGCAGTAAATTCACGTGGCGTGCATCCAGAATCTTTAACGCCTTGTTTGGCGTTTTGCGCAAGCTTGCATAGGTGAATATTACAAGGAGTCGCCTCATTACAGGTTGAGGATACTCCTACTATCGGCCTATCCAAATCTTCATCTGTTAGACCCATTGCCTTATACATTGCCCTGTGCGGAGCCCTAGCTGGCCCTTCTATCGATTTCCTACTTGGTAATGTCGCCATTTGATTTTCAAACCCTTAATTTGATATTTTAAGATTCTTAGATTCCAATCATGACCAATACACAAGTAAGAAATGCAGTAATCATAGCCCGCCTGTTAACGGGTAATATGGGTTATAAAGGAAAAAACTATCGCAACACCTTTTTTAATATTTTACGTCGTGGTGCAGTCCTATTATCCTATTCCAGCGAAGCGACAATTTTTACTGCATCTAACCCTTCCATTTTAAAGAGAGTCTCGCACATTCCACATACTGCGTTGCCACTAGAAAGTTCGTTAGCTGAAATTTCTTCGTTCAGATACTCGCACTTTGGACAGCGAAAAGAAAAACTGACGTCAAAGCTTTCTAGCTCGATTGTTTCACCCATAGTCTATCAATATGGACAATTTAATATATTTAGGGTTACCTAAAGATAAATTCAAGAAAAAAAATGGAGTACAATTTCTTGTTATTACGGATGCGATCGCCCGAGGAAGAACTAGTTAACACATAATAGTAAGTAGCGTGCCGTAATCAAACACGCGTGCGCAGATGTGGCAGAGTGGTCTTCTCACAGGTAGCAAGAAAGCTCGGGGAACACAAAAATGCGTCGGCCTTGAGTGAGTCTATTATATACATCTCCTGGATAATAGCCTGAAAGCAAGCCGATTCGCCCTCGGGCGATCAGGAGTTCAAATCTCCTCATCTGCGCCACTTTCTTCTACTCTCCTGTTACGTTGCGCCTCTTTCTTAACAGATTCCTTGCTATGTCTCCGTTGTTCGAGTTTCTGACCATGTTCGGATCTTATTTGTCTGTCAAGCCTCGATATTAACTCCTTGCATGCGCTCACAGGGTCATAACCCACCGCCTTTGCGTCGATTACACCTCGAGCAGCAATTAGTCTGGCTCTTACAGAATACTTGCGGGTCTTATGCTTGTCTGCATAGATGATTACAGATTGGATATTCTCAAGTTTCCCATGAACCTTCTTCAAGAATCTGGCCATGTGTTCCTCGATCGTCCTCCGTGCTTCGCCATCCACATGCGCGATATGAATGCTGGGTTCGTTTCGGTGGGGAAGAGTTATTTCCAGAGCATCTCTAGGGGTAACTATACCAATCGGTCGCTCGTCTCCGACAACAACGATTTCTTCGTTTCTTTTGAAACTTTCGACCAGCGTGTTCAGTTTGGTTCCTCTCTCGACGGAGATTGCTTTTCTCATAATATCCTTCACTTTGACGTCCCGAATAGCAGTCGACTTTACGGTCACACCACGGGATTTTCCAATTCTTTCTCTAGGTGTCGCAAAGATCTTGGCAATCTCTAAAGCATTGATAATACCAGTCAGTACCCCGTTTGACATTATTATCGGCAAACGTGAGATGTTATATCTGCGCATCTTAGCCAAAGCGTTAGCCAGCGTAGAATTTTCTTCAATCACTATAGCGCCAGACATGACGTCATCGACTTTCGCATGACCAAAATTCGCAGTAAGTGCTACATCGGTTTCGCTAACGATGCTAATCAATTTTCCTTTTTCAACTACCGGCAACGCTCGATTGCCGGTAGTTACAATTAATTGGGTGCATTTTTCAATAGTATCAGTTGGACTCAGGATAGGCGTCTTTACAACGAGGTTTTTTAATTTTGATGAAGGCGTAGTATTAAGGTTGAGAAATTCCTTTGCAAATATCATTCCCACATATTTTCCGTCGTTATCAATTACTGGGAGTTGGTTAATGTTGTTTTCATGCATCATACTTAGCGCCTTTGCTGCCGTGTCATCTAATGACAATGCGAAAACTTTGTCTACCATGATATCAGAAATTTTCATAGTGGTATAACAAAAGATCCTCGGGATTACATTAAAAAACCTTCGCCCGGCTTTCTTAATATCATGAATCGACGACACCTAATCCTGGCCGTTGTAGCTTCAATAGCAGCTATCATTACAACTACCATAACCATTTTTTTAACTCCTGCGGAGACTACTATCCTGTTACCAGAACCTCGGAATAGTATCAGTGGCTCCAGTAGTAGTGTTGGTGTTGCTGTGGGGCCGGCTCCAAACAATGAGATCAGTAGAAGCAGTGCTGCTGGTGGCGGAATTGGAATTAGTTCGATCGTGCAAAACATAGAATCGCCATCTGCCATAGATGTTTCAAAAGACGGGCGAATATTTTTTGCCGAAAAAATTGGGCAGATTATGGCGATGACTGTTAACAATGGAAAACTTGTTGACCATTCAATCCTAAATATTGGAGCTGTGCAACTTGGAGAAGACGGGTTACTTGGCTTTGCATTAAGCCCTAACTTTACTGAAAATCATTTGATGTATGCATATTACACATATACAAATGGGAACAAAATATTCAACAGAGTCATAATGCTCAAAGAAATTGCCGACAAAGTTGTTGATTCGAAAGTGATTATTGATGCTATCCCAGCTGCAGGATTCAATAACGGCGGGAGAATAAAGTTTGGGCCTGACAACAAATTATATGTTTCAACAGGGGATGCAATGATGCCCAATTTTGCACAGGATCTCAACTCACTTGCCGGTAAGATCTTACGAATCAATCCTGATGGAACTATCCCTCTTAATAACCCACTTCCAGGTTCGCCAGTTTATGCTTACGGCTTTCAAAATGTTCAGGGACTCGCATGGTATCCGAGAACAAACCGACTCTATGCACTCGACGAAAGTAGGTCAGGCAACGATGAAATTAACATAATAAAACCTGGGGGGAATTATGGATGGCCAATAAAGGAATGCGCTCTCGGCAGCACTATTAGTACCACTAGTACCACTAGTAGTGGTAGTAGCCACAATGACACCAACACAGCTAATACTCATCATGGCGGTGGTAAACTCGAAGACCCAGTAATATGTTTCAGTCCCGCTCTTGAACCCAGCGGCGCTATATTTGCTGCTTCAAACAGACTGGGGTATCAAAACGATCTAATCATCGCTAGCCTGAGGGGATACTTACGTGAGATTAACTTGGATTCCAACACTCAGGGTACTATATTGGAAGGCTACGGTAGACTAAGGGATATCATTGAAGCACCTGACGGCTCGCTTCTCGTTGCCACGAGCAATAAAGATGGATTCGGTATTGCAGGCCCGAATGATGACAAGATTTTAAGAATCAGATAACTCTATAATAGATGTAGTCATTGAGCAGTTAGATTTTGGACTCCAAGAAAAAATTCCGCGAAATGGATCGTAGTGAGCGTCTAAATTACTTGAGAAAGGAAGCAGATCTCTCGGAGAAGGACATTGATACCATCACGGACCCCAATGCGGCCTTTAGTTTTGACAATGCCAATCAGATGATTGAAAATACGATTGGAATATTTTCACTTCCTCTTGGGATTGCAACAAAATTTGTAATAAACGCGAAGGAATACCTGATTCCAATGGTTATAGAAGAGCCCTCCGTAATCGCTGCCGCAAGCAATGCAGCGAAAATTGCAAGCCAAAGAGGGGGCTTTACGGCAACCAACGTCGATGAAGCATTGATGATAGGTCAAGTGCAACTAGTCTCTATACCACCGCATCTCTCGCAGTCAACTATAAAGAAGGTTTTACATCACAAAAGCGAATTACTAAACTTGGCAAATTCGAATAGTAGATCCGTTATAGCAAGAGATCTTCAGATCAAAGAGATAGAAGACAAAAGTCAAAATATGATGGGGAAGATGCTAATCATAGAATTACTTGTTGACACTAAAGATGCAATGGGCGCCAATATAATCAATACAATGTGTGAGGCAATATCTCCAAAACTCGAAGTTTTAACAGGCGGCAAAGTCATTGTAAGGATACTTTCAAATTATTCGACTAGACGCCTCGTAAGATGCAAGGCGATATTTGCCAGAGATGAATTGGGAGGAGAGGCTATCGTAGACCGTATTTTGTTTGCATACGCTTTTGCGTATTCTGACCCGTATCGTGCAGTAACTCATAACAAAGGCATAATGAATGGGATAGATGCAGTAGCATTGGCAACAGGACAGGACTTTCGCGCGATTGAAGCGGCAGCTCACGCGTATGCTGCCAGAGATGGGACGTACAGATCTATGACAAGGTGGTGCAAGACTAATGACGGCGATTTGGCTGGTGAGCTAGAGTTACCTTTAGCAGTTGGTACTGTTGGCGGGGTAGTATCAGTTCATCCCATGACCAAACTTGCAATAAAGATTTTAGGTGTGAAATCAGCCAAGGAGCTTGCAGCAGTATTAGCTGCAGTCGGCCTCGCTCAAAATTTTGCTGCAATGAAAGCCTTAGTGTCAGAAGGAATTCAGGCAGGTCATATGAGGCTGCACGCTAGAAATATTGCGGTGTTGGCAGGGGCCAGAGGCAATTTAATTAAGTTAGTAGCCCAAAGGATTGCTGATGAGAAGAATGTGAACATATATAGAGCTAAGGAAATTATCGCCCTGATGACTGAGAAGCATCTTAACAATAATACCTACGATAATAATAAGTAAATATATGCCTCCCATCAACAGACTCTGCGATTGAGTTGTCCAGTATGCCTACCGTGAAATTTGCAATTCCCAAAGGTAGTATTGAGGAAGCCACATTCAAGATCCTAGAGCAGGCGTGGCAGAGCATCAGTGGCCGGGGACGTACCTATCGAGTAAAGCTGAGCGATCCCGAGATAGAGGTTAAAGTTTTACGCCCCCAAGAAATACCAACTTATGTACAGGAAGGGTTCTACGACGTTGGAATCACAGGTAAAGATTGGGTCAGGGAGGCGAAAGCAGATATAACAACGTTACTAGATTTAGAATACGGAAAAGTCAAGCAGGTTATAGCCGTCCCAGAATCGTTTGCAGTAGAAGACCTGACAGGTCTGATTGAGGAATTTGCAGCAAAAAAGAAGCCACTCAGGATATCTTCCGAATACCTCACAACTACTTCTGCTCATTTTAAATCCAATCAGGCATACCAAAAGCACTTTGGCAAACTAGATCCTATGATAATAACCCCGTGGCTAAGGGTAGGGGAAAACAAGAACGTACAAATATTCCTTTCGTTTGGGGCTACTGAAGCAAAACCCCCAGAAGATGTCGACGCAATATTTGATATTACTGAAACCGGTACCACGTTGGGACAGAACAATCTAAAAATAATTGATGTAGTAATGGAATCATCGGCAGTAGTTGTCGCCAATAGAGGCGCCCTAAGAAATACGAAGAAGAGAGAGAAAATCTCCGACATGATTGCCTTACTGAGAGGTGTCGTTGAAGCCCGTAAAAAGCTTCACATTTTCGTCAATGTAAAGAAAGAAAATCTAGACCATTTGTTGAAAAATATGCCTGCTTTGAAAAAGCCCACAATCAGCGAATTAAGCGAGCAGGGATGGTATGGTGTAAACACGATCATTGACAAGAATGAATTTATCAAACTTGTTCCAATGATGAGGAAGATTGCACAAGGCCTAGTTGTTATGGAGCCTCGTCAAATTCTGCCGCTAGATGAGATAAATCTAGAAGAGCATGCTTGATAAAGACGATAACAATAACAAACTCCAAAGAAGACGCGGCAAAGTTGCGCAACTCGGGCATCAGTATTTCTGATCAGCTGATTCAGGGAGTAGCTTCTATCATGAATGACGTGGCTGAGCGTGGCGACGCTGCAATTATCGACTATACCGAAAAGTTAGACGGAGTTCGATTAAATTCATTAAAAGTTACTGAGGAAGAATTCGAACAGGCGTACTCTATGGTTACGAAGAAGCAAATTCAAGCAATTAACGTTATCAAGAGACGTTTAATGGAAAGCGAAGTTTCCGTCAGGAATCACCTAAAGGGAATCACAATTTTATCGGCTGGGATAAAGGTACACCGACTAATTCAGGCGATTTCTAGTGTCGGATGTTATATTCCCGGAGGTAATGCACGTTATGCTAGCACGATGGTAATGTGCGCTGTTCCTGCAAAAGTAGCCGGAGTAAAGAGAATAGTGGCAATATCACCTCCGCTAAGAGACGGAACAGTAGATCCTCTAACCCTTGTGGCCGCCAGGATATGTGGGGTGAAAGAATTTTACAAAATAGGAGGCGTACAAGGGATTGCTGCTCTTGCATACGGAACATCAGCTATAGAAAGAGTTAGTAAAATTGTTGGTCCCGGGGGAATGTTTGTTACCGCCGCCAAATTTCTCGCCTCAAGAAAGGTTTCGATAGACATGGTGGCAGGACCTACGGAATTACTCGTTTATGCAGATTCAAAGTCAGACCCAAAATTGATCGCGTTAGATTTAGTTTCACAGGCCGAGCACAGTTATGACACCTTTTGCGGTTTAGTTACAACCTCTAAGCAATTGGCGCGACGTGTCTCCGCTGAGATAAACTACATTCTTAAATCTAATAGTATATCCCGTGCCGATATCATAAGGAAGAGCTTGGAGAGGAACGGGTTTATTGCCATTTGCAAACAGCGATCTACTGCAGTAGAATTTATAAATGAAATATCCCCAGAACATCTGCAACTGGTAGGCAAAAATGCTCGAGCCACGTCTAAGAAGATAACATCGTCTGGACTTGTATTAATCGGAAAATATACTCCATCTTCAGCTAGTGATTATTGTTTTGGGTCCAACCATATTCTGCCTACGCTTGGCTTCGGGAAATCCAGGGGATCGCTTTCGGTTCTCGACTTTTTAAAACTGGTGTCTACTATCGAAGCAACCAAGTCTGGACTAGAGAAAGTACAACACAATATCAGAGAAATTGCCTCAGCTGAAGGATTACTAAATCATTATTTAGCCGTGCAGGCAAGAACGATGGCCAAATGACAAACTGGCTGTCAGATAGATTAGATAAAATTTGCAAACTTGATGCTTACGTAAAACCTGAGAGAATCAAAGATTCAATAAAACTAGATGCGAATGAGAATTTCGCTCTTGATGGTAAATTCATCTCGAAAATAGCCTTACATGCTATAAAGCAGACTGATCTGCGCGAGTATCCACTCGAACAATTCGAAGACCTTTATAGACAGCTTTCAACTTATTCTGGTGTCGATAAAAAATACCTAGGGATCGGCAGTGGATCCGATCAAATAATTGAATTGATCCTTTCCATCTTCGGAAGAAATCAAAAGGCCAGCATTTTTACTCCAACATTCTCTTATTTCATAAATCGATGTGAGTTGCATGATATTGCGTTAGATAGAGTGCCACTAACCGAAGACGCCGAGCTACCGAAGTTGGAATTCTTGAAGAGAGCCGCACGCTCTGATATAATATACATTTGTTCTCCTAATAATCCTACAGGTAATCAATTTGGTGAGAATCTGGTTTTGGAAATCATAGACACATTCAAAGACAAGTTGATCTTAATTGATGAAGCGTATGTTGAATTTGGTAATTATAATTTAGCTCCACATATTGCAAAATACGACAATGTCGTGATATTGCGTACTCTTTCTAAAGCATTTGGTTTGGCAGGAGCAAGAATAGGATATCTTATTGCGAATGAGAAGTTTGCAGAAATATTTAGAACAACGATCCAGTCGCCTTATCCTCTAAACAGTTTTTCGTTAGCAGTAGCAACCTTAGCCCTCTCCTATGAGCGCTATGTAAGACAAACGGTGGAATTAATCAAGAGAGAACGAAAAAGGGTATTTGATGAGCTCCTTGAGATGTACGGTATAAAGGTCTTCAGGTCAGATGCAAACTTTATTTTCCTTGAATCCTATGATAGTTATGGAAGGATATTAAGTGTTTTAAAAAAAGAAGGATTATCTGTGAAAGCGTTCGGAGATATTGATGGACACAGAGGCTGCATAAGGGTTACAATCGGAACAAGTGAAATGAACGATAAATTTCTCAAATCAATATCGAAGGCAATCTAGACAAGAGGTTGAAAAACAGATGGTTGGCCGCAAATCATATAAAAAAACAAATCCTATAAAAAAATTCAGAAAATTATTATTATTGAACTCTGAGTGTGTTCTTTTTGACGTAGATGGGTGCCTAGTCGATATAAGGAAATCTTACAATGCTGCCATAAAAACAACTGTTGATTTTATACTCAACTATTTTGCTACTACAACGGCAATAGATAACTTCAGGCTTACCAATCTGGTATCCGATAACATCATTCTAAAGTTTAGACAAACCGGAGGTTTCAACAATGACGTCGACACAAGTTATGCAATATGTCTTGCAGAGCTTGCTAACCCTCACAAAAATCGTACCAACGCCAGAGAGTTCCTAAATAAAGTAGCTGCAAATTCCGATGAAGATGGAATACTTTCCGTTGAAAAATATCTAATGTCTTTAACTTCATCTACCATTATAAAAAACCTTAAAAAACTCCTAGATTATCCTGCCCCTGCCGGTAAGAGGAGTGTAATTGCAACCGTATTCGATGAATTATTCTATGGACCAGAATTATTTAAAAAATTGCACAATTTTGAGCCGAAATTTTACTTTGGAAAACCGCTGATTGAAAATGACAGGCTTGTGATAACTAGAAGAACAATGGACCTCCTTGCAAGGAGATTTGGTGGCAATCTAGCTGTAGTATCAGGCAGAAGCAAATTAGCTGCAGAATATTCTCTCCAGCCAATATTAGACACTGTCAAGCAAGAATCCTCCGTATTCCTAGAAGACGAAAGGAGGGAGTATGCCAAGCCAAATCCCTATGGGATTATGAAGGCTATGAAAAGCATGGGCACCAAAACCGCGATTTATGCCGGGGACTCTTATGAGGACTTGATAATGGTCAGAAGAGCTGAGGAAAAAACTCATCTCAAAATTGCATTTTGTGGTATTTATGGATGCAGTTCGCAACCTCTGGAAACGATGAGACAATTCAAAAAAAAAGGCGCAGACGTCATAATTCAAGATATCAATCAGCTACCAAAGATATTAAATAAAGTATGGGTAAAAGAGTGATCGCGTTTGGTCGCTTATCCACATAATACCACGCAGAGAATTTCAAAAATTAAGAGGGCCACCAAAGAGACACGGCTTGCAGTACAAGTGAATATTGATGGCACGGGTAAAACAGCAGTAAAAACAGGGCTTTCTTTTATCGATCATCTAATTGTAGCGATTGCCAAGCATAGTATGATTGACATTAGTTTGACAGCCATTTCCAATGACGGTATACTACACCATCTTGTGGAAGATACATCGATTGCGCTTTCTCAGTCTATAGACAGAGCACTTTCTGACAGATCACGAATCAGAAGATTCGGGCATGCAGTCGTTCCAATGGATGAATCATTAGCATCTGTAGCAATAGACCTCGTCAAGCGTCAATTTTATAATATGCAGTTGAACTTAGCTGCGGAGACTGTTGAGGGAATCCCCTGTGAAGACCTTGAACATTTTGTGAGATCGCTTATTCAAAATTTGAACGCATGTACCCATATTGTGGTAAATTACGGAGATAACGATCACCATAAGATTGAGTCAGCAGTTAAAGCATTTGCGGTAGCGTTTAGAATGGCCGCAAGCATCGACGAGAGAAGAAGGGAAGGGGTACCAAGTGCGAAAGGTGCTATGTAATGACACAGAACATCGCAATATTTGATTACGGAGCTGGCAATCTTTTTAGCCTAAAGGCCGCTTTGGAACGGAATGGTGCACAGAGAGTTTCTATAATACGAGACGTCGAAGGAATAGAAAAATTTAGTGGGTTAGTTCTACCTGGGGTAGGCAATTTCGACCCGGCGATAAGATCTATTGAGCCCCATAAGGAATTATTGATTCAAGCTATTGAAGATGCCAATAATGGAGGCGTGCCTATGCTTGGTATTTGCCTGGGCATGGAGATGTTATTCGATAAAAGTGAAGAGGGGATTTTAGATGGCCTCAAAATTTTAGACGGAGAAGTGGTGATGTTTGCCAGAACAAGAGTTAAGATTCCTCATATGGGTTGGAACAATTTATACGTAACTCGGAAAGATAGCAAGCTCTTGCAAGGTGTAAATGATGGTTCATGGGTATACTTCGTCCATTCCTACTATGTAAAGCCTAAAGACAAAGGCCTAGTTGCTGCGAGTTCTCATTATGGCATTAAGATCCCAGCCGTAGTCGAAAATGGGAATCTCTTTGGCACCCAATTTCATCCTGAAAAATCCGGCTCCACAGGTGCGTCTATACTTAGGAATTTTTTAAAAGCGTGTTCTCAGAAATGCGTGTAATACCGGCAGTAGATATCATGGACGGAAATGTCGTCAGACTTGTAAAAGGTAATCCTACGGACAAAGTGATTTATGGTAACGATCCTATTGAGACAGCTAAAAAATGGGAAAGGGCTGGGGCAGATATGTTGCACGTCGTGGACCTTGACGCGACTTTACGAACCGGGCGCAATAATTCTGAAATTGTTTCAAGAATAATTGATGCTGTAAACATCCCTGTAGAAGTAGCAGGAGGTATTCGAACAGTCCCAGCCGTAAAGGAAATGTTCCATAAAAATGCCGCTAGAGTTGTGCTCGGGACAATGGCTTACAAGAATCCTGAATCGGTAAGACAGCTTGCTAAGAAAAACCGAAACAAAATTGTAATTTCACTTGATCACAATAATGGGATGGTCATGATAGATGGTTGGAGGGAGACCACGGGATCGGGGGTCATCGATTCTATGAAATTTTTTATGAACATGGGCATAAAGGAGTTTCTGTTAACAAGCGTTGATAGAGATGGGATGATGAACGGGCCCGATATTACAGTCCTATCTTCTGCTGTTAGTTTCACCAGCGCAAACATTATTGCAAGCGGTGGAATTTCAAGTATCGAAGATGCCATTAGAGTCAGGAATATAGGATGTAGCGCAGTCATCCTTGGTAAGGCACTTTATGAAGACAAAATCAGTGTTGAACGGGTCAAGGCGATCTCATAAGATGCCACTGGCTAAGCGGATTATTCCGTGTTTGGATGTCGACAATGGCAGGGTAGTAAAGGGAATACATTTCGACAGAGTGAAAGATGCAGGCGATCCTGTCGAATTTGCTCAGAGATACAAATTACAGGGGGCAGACGAACTCATTTTTCTAGACATTACTGCATCACAACAGGAGAGAGAGACAATGAAAAACGTTGTTCGAAATGTAGCAAGGATCACTGATATTCCCTTTACAGTAGGAGGAGGAATCAGAAGGTTAGAAGATGCACGTGATATATTACTTAGTGGTGCAGACAAGGTGTCGATCAATACTGCGGCTGTTAAAAATCCAGACCTAATTACAGACTTGATGTCAATCTTCGGTAAGCAATGTGTGGTAGTTGCCATCGACGTTAAAAGAAATTACGACGACGATGGTAAGAACAGATTCGAAAATCATCGAGGAAAAAAATATTGGTTTGAGGTAAGAATTTATGGTGGAAAGGTCGAGACTGGGATTGATGCAATCGAATGGGCCCGAAAAGTTGAATCTCTAGGGGCCGGTGAGATCCTACTGACTAGTATTGATGCCGATGGGACTGAGAACGGCTATGACATTAATTTGACAAAATTTATTTGTGAAGCAGTTCGCATTCCTGTGATTGCATCTGGCGGATGTGGTGAGCCCAGACATATGCTAGAAGTTTTTAGAAAAACCGATGTTGATGCGGCATTGGCAGCATCCATATTTCACTATGAGAAATCGACTGTAGACAGAGTCAAAAACTATTTAAAGAAGAACGGAATAGAGATTAGAATCTAATTGTAAATTACAAGGGCAAACGAGCCAGTTGCTGACAGCGACGTAAATATTGGCACAAGTTCAGCATGATCAGCCCTGTTTGCATTTGTATCCGTATTTACATTTGTGTTAAACGAGTTTCTTTGGAAACACGAAAAATGGCGACAAATACCAGGTATAAGTACAACAACACAAATACCAAGTATAAGGAATCAAACCTACCAACTTGTAGTATTCCCATGACTTGTCTATTTCATCGCAAAGCTAATACACAAGACGAAATGAGAAAACAAAGATATCAATAGGAATGTTACCCGGCACAGGTAGACCATGATCGTCTCGGCGGTTAAATTCCGGGCAAGATACAAACAACAAAGATAGGCAAATAAACAAATTAACATGATCCCCGCTCTATTAACCCATGAGGTTAAAGGATATCACGGAAGCCCCTGCCAGGGCGATCAAGAGGCTTACTGAACTCGGCTCACCGGGTATGATGGAATCCCTTGAGAAAATCAGAGAAATTGCTACGACTATACAAGAGATCGAAGATTCATTGAAGGCTCCGCCAATGCTAAAAAATATAGAAAATATGAATCTGACTTCAGAAGCAATGCAGAATGTTACGGAAAATATAAGGAATATAAGATCGGAATTAGACGCAACAGGTATCATTGAAGAGGCAAGGAATACATCTACTATCGTTGGGACGAATTCAACTTTCAATAAAAAAATTCAAAACTTGAAAGATCTAGCTATGAGTTGTAAAGATATAGCGCGCTCTGTTAAGGAGCTGACGAACGAACTAAAGTTAGATACTAACAAATCAGCAAAGTCATAAAAAAACTGGTTGCAGATGATGGTAGTGTGCACATATGTATCAGAGAAGGTGCTGATATCTTACCAAGTAAAAGTAAAACTTTATACAATGATGTAATGCATACAGTCCCTATGTCCACTTCACCAGCAGATTCAAAAAACGACACTCTTAAAACATCAGGAATTAATCCTGAAAAGACTGCAGAGTCGATAAAGAACATTGCGAAGAGTATCCGTGAAGCATCAGCTAAGATGAGAGAGACAGTAAGAACCTTACGCGAAAGCGGGGCTATTGACGAAATTACCCACGCAGTTTACGAAGCAACCATAGCAGCTCGAGATACTGCAAAAGAAATTAATGATGCCGCAAAGGATCTTAAAGAGCGTGGTATTATCAAAGATACTGCCGCTGCCGTAGAACAAACAACCATGGCTGCGCGTGAGACAGCCGAGATAATAAGAGATACTGCACGGCAAACAGCAGAGGCAGCACCCCAGACAACGGAAACCGTAAAGGAAGCAGCGAGTAAAGTAAAATCAAAAGCAAGACATTCTGGGCAGTCTTAAATTTTTTGTCCTAATAAGTCGCTATCTGGAATTATGTTGTGGGTAGTGCATACCGACAAATGTCGATTATTACAGCGACCGGCTTAGTAGTGACTGGTAAATAAGATCTCCTACATAATCCAAATTGGGATATTCCATATTCTCTTATAGGCAGGATCTTTGCAACTGCATCACGCAATGCTATAACAAGTTATTATAACAAAAAATGGTCAATGCTAGGGTATGCTAGCACAAGGGAAGTTTGACAACTATTTCTATTAATTCTAAAAGTCGTTCTATTGATTCAGTATGATTTTAGCCTAACAGTTTTTTTATTAACGTCAGTAAAATAACAATATTGACATTTATCTGCTTACCTCTGAGTGTCTAGATGTACAGTAAAATTCTGGTGCATTAACTCACTTATTTGATAAATACGATATTGCTATATCAGCATTAGGTGATTTAGGTATTAATACCAACGAAGTAGAGGAGTCAGCAATTGCCAAGTCAACAGGGAAACAAGATGAGAATGATATGGCTACGAAGGATGCTGCTCTGTTCGGCGTATTAAGCTCCAAGAGAAAGATTTCCAAAAGCGAGGCAGATTATAGAGAACAGGAGAGTAGCAGCCCTGAAACGGATTGGAAATGTGCCGTATGTAAATTCAATTTGGGCGACGAAAAAAAGTGTCATATAGTCGAAGGAGAAATCGCAAATAATGGTACTTCAAAGTTTCTCTCACCGAAAGGTGATGGGATGCTGCCAGGAGATATTGTATGGGATTTCATAAAAAAGACAGGAAGAAAGCTTGATTACGAGGAAGGATATGTCATCAACAAAGGTGCAGAGGGGTTCCAATGTAAAGATTGCAAATACTACATGTATACTGAAAAATGCCTCTTGATAAAGGGAACATTTCGACCAGAAATGAGCTGTGGATTCATAGTCAAGATCGGTAACGGAACTGAGATTTGAACTTTGAGGGTCTGACCGAATTTCGCGATTACGGTGGTCAGATTTAGGGTACTTTATTTTACCAAACTGCAATTATTCTTGTTTTATTATGACTCTGCATCTAACAGCGATCTTTGAGCAGGTTCTACACTTTTATAATCATGCGAATCCAAGATTTTCCTCACCTTTAGCGCTCTTGCAGTGCCAAAACCGGGAAGTCTGGCAAGTTCTGCTGCTGATGCGGTTAGAGCGCGGCGAGGTGTCAAAAATCTCTCAAGCATCCTCACTGCAAGCTTGTCGCCTACACCGGGTAGCGAAGAAAGTATTGAGAGTTGTTGTATTTGGACTGGATTCGTCTTCTTTATCCGCTTCAAAAGAGGACCCTTATTCGCACCTCCTTCTAACGCCCTATTTACCATCGTTACTAGTAATTGTGATGTATATTCTGCATATGGAGTATTTATTATTGGAATTCTAAAATCCAATGCGACCTTTGCTAGAGTTTCGTTTATCAAATAAATCCTTTCATTGTCATCAAGAATGTCTTCAACAGCAGCACCAGCACCATCAGAAAGATTTAAAATATTTCCTTCTATGATTATCACCGGTTTAGTATAGTGCTGAACAAGTTCCGAGCACTGTACAAGTAATCTTCCATCATATACTGAATTTAACAGGTCGTGTATCGTTTTTCTTTCTATTGCAGTTTCCGAAGATATGACATAATCACCCACTTTAAGATGGGCAAAATCTGTTACTGCGCCCGCTTGGCGCAGTAGACCGGGAATCCTACTGCGTCTTTCTCTTTCGTCAACTACGATCCTAACCGGCATGATCGTTATAACCTTCTGTCTTTCTCCCTAGCTTTTTAAGCTTGTACTTGTTACATTCATTTTCTTGTAAAATTTTATATCTATTGACTGCGTGGTTTTGAACTAGATTCTGTGGCACCGGCTGTACCTTGTGTTCCACGTATCATTTGGTTGATTTTGTTTTCTACTTCCTTAAGGTTGTCCTTCACCCGTGTCTCTTGCTTTGTCAGAACCATCACTCTCGTGTTTGATAGTTCTTTTTTCTCCCCGAGCTCCTTTAAGAGATCTTCTTTTTTTGATTTAATTAGGAGAGGGCCTGCACTTTTGTATACTATATCTTCTGTCCCTATCTTCTTTAGCTCTTCTAAGGCTCTGTCAGTTTCAACAATTTCTATTTCTACTTGTTGTTTTTGCATCATAATCGCCTGTAAATTCTGCTGAAGCTGCTGCAGACGTGACAGCTGTTCTTTTAGCCACGGTGGTAGTTCCTGTTCGCTCATGATAATACCGTGAATCTGATGGAGGTCACCAGAATAAAATCATACCGTTAGACAATGGCCTGAGGGTGCTAGCCAACCTCAAATTAGCACGAAATCAAAAGCATGCCCTTAAATTTATAACGTCAAATAAAAATGCTTTATTTTACAAACCATTTTCCATAGCTCACAGCCCCAGTTCAGCCAATACTCTTTATACTTCCCAACCCTTCCTGCCTGTAGCAATTGTCGATATATAGAGCGATTTCTACCATTATCCGCATTACTTGGAGCTCTTTAGAATCTTACTGTGTTTCGGCTCCTTTACTATTGTTCCCCCAACACTACTTCCAGTGCTCGAAGAGCCACCAGGTGTTGATGACGAGGCAATAGTAATATTGGTCGGCGTTGCTACGCTTGGAAGAGACGGCGGAAACCCAGTGCCCGTTGTCGTAGTATTATTGACTGGTTGTTGTTGTGCTTTTCCTGCCACTCCTGTTACATTTACACTATAAAATTTAGTAAAATTGAGGTTTTGGGGACAAGACATTTTGGCAGTTATTTTATTTTGCCCTTGTTTGATTACAGTGTATTTTTGAGTAGCTGTAAAAGTCCAATTTGAGTAATCGTTTGCTCCTCCATGTCCTGTTGATATTGCTCTCTGATATGGCCTTATACCATTTATGACAACTGAAACAGTACAGTCAGTAGTTGCGTTAGCAGAAGAAGTACCTGAAACTAGAATTCCGCCTGGTGGAACTTGCTGGCCTTTACTTGGCGAAGTAATTTTTACTTCGGCTTTGTTCGGGAACGCTGCAGCATACGTAGTGTCAATCCATGAGATGTCAATCCACAAAGAAAATAAAAGCATAGTCACTATCGTTATTCCAACATAAGATGGCAGTGTTCGAAAGTTTAATTTACAACATTTTTTCATGCTTAGATTATATGAAATATCCGCTATAAATTTGCTATATGCGGATTCTTAATATAGATTGCCGTATCTACGTTCTGGCTGCATACAAACGCTCAATAAAAATACGAAGACGAATTTCGAAACCCGTGCTCTTTCGACAAACCAGCGATACTGTTACAATCTATTCCACGAAACCTCCCAGCACGGCGGCGATGATGATTGGTGTCAATCATGAGAAAATAAGACCGAAAACAAACAGATCGCCCCTAAAGTGATGGTCAGAGATAATCTATGTTAGATTTTTGTAGTCGTCTTGGATTTGTTTCCTCGTCTTGTATTATAAAGGATCCACAGGATTATTGCGATTGTTGAAACGATTGCAGTCGTATAAAGATATCCAGAATATTTATCGATGTGCTTCCAATTAATTCCTAGTTCTATTCCAGCGTAAGTGAGCAGAGCATTCCAAATCAGAGAACCAGCAAAAGTATAAACAGCGAACTTGACAATGCCAGTTAATCCGATACCTGCTGGTAATGAAATATACGTCCTTACTCCAGGTAAAAGCCTACCAATAAAAGCAATTTTTTCACCATATTTTTCAAATAATCGCTCAGTGTACTCTAGATGTTTCCTTTTGAATAAGACATACTTACCGTATTTGATAATTGCAGCTCTTCCAACACGTAAACCAAGATAGTATGTAGCAATGGAACCTACTAGGTTTCCAAATGAACCTGCTAGTACCACTCCTACTGATCCCAATTTTCCAACTGAAACGAGATAACCAGAAAACGGCATTATGACCTCACTTGGTATGGGAATCAGTGCACTTTCGAGTATCATGAGAAAAAATATTCCGCCATAGCCGAGGTTTGAAATAATTGAGGTTATGATTTGTACTAGTGAAGTTAGTATCTCGGTTATTGCCATTTTTTTTATATTGTCAGTCAGTAAAGGGTTATTGAGGGATATTTTAACTAGCTTTACTATATATACACTATATATACACTATATATACATCAAATCGATTGTTCTCATGTATTATCATGTTTAAAATGCGTATGTTTCTTTGTAGTGATTATTGAAATGATCAGAAAACCATGAGTTTTTCCTAACCATTTATTTTCTAGCGTGCTAAATGGGATCGATGTAGAAAGCTATTTAGTTTTAGAGGTGGAGTAAGATGGAGCTCCACTTAGTAAAATGGCGGCATTAGTTGCAGTTCCAGAAGTAGAGGATGGAATTTTCTTTAAATAAAAAACATTATTAGTTGGATCAAATCCGAATTGATTTAATAATAATACCTTAAATCCATTATCATGTAGGTATTGCATTTCTTGATCAAACAATGGGACAGTAATTGTGGTACCGGCCTTATTGTAATCTTGTATATTGTAAGTAAGGTCATGATAAGTAATTATAGGAATAGCATTTATTTTGCCATTATTATTATATGGCACCTGGCTGTTAACCTGTTGAATAAATTGTTGAAACATTTCAGAAGGGCCATAATTGTGACCGCTGCTTATATGGAAAAAGCTGTCACTTCTGATATCATATCTATTTGCAAAAGTTAATTTACCATCAGGTAAATATGTTCTACAATCCGTTTGTTGTGGCTTTTTATTAGCAAATCCATTACAGTTTAACGACATAAGAGGATATGTACCGGTCCTGGCAAAATTGTAATATTTAGATACAATATCAACAACGGACGGCTTATTCGATCCTAGATTGAAAGGATACCCGAAGATCGTTGAATCAATGCCATGGCTAGCAAGACATTGCTTAGAACCAGCTATTTCATATATTAAAGCATTCGTTGACATCTTATCGAGTGGTTTATGATCCATAGTATGAGACTGTACATCCATACGATCCTGTTGTAATGTTGCGATATCCTGCCAGTTCATACGTCTGATATCTCCAGAGTTAACATAGTTACATACAACAAAGAAACTAGCCTTAAGCCCGTACTTGTCTAGGATGGGCTTTGCGTATGTTATTTGGCTTTTCCAGCCATCATCAAAGCCTATCATTACCACCTTATTACTACTACTAACACCTTTGCTGATATTACCGCCTAAAGTGGAGGCGGATGGTGGTGGGGCGGAATAAAGAGAAGTAGAAGAGGATTGGTTATGAAAGCCATTTAAATTTGATGCACCAATACCACTATTACCTATTATTCCACCGTTACTTAATAATGGAACATGTGAGGATGATTTGCTAAGGGCCATATTTGGAAAAGAACTACTACCGATGACTAGCATGATTGCAATTGAAATAACGACAATGCCAAATAAAGTCCGAAAATTTGCATTTCTCTCAAGATTTGACAAGATATTCTACACTATGAGAACAGATGTAATAACCATTACTAGGAAGAGACTTACAATTAATTTCATTTTAACTCGATATATTTGCATTTCCGAATGGTTCTCCAATTTTATTACGGTTATATCTCTCAGAGATCTGCGAATAAATGAGTATGTTAATTAAAAAAATGAAGTACTGTAGCAGTACAGTTGTCTAAATATCATACTTTTATCAGATGATATGTCTTCTACTTCCTTTAGTATTCATTAGATAACTGTACCTAAACCAATGTGTCGAGTCTACATACTAATCCTACGGCCTATAGCGAAGGGAGCGACAACCAAATTGCCTATAAAACCGCAACAAGAGTTGATCTACCATACAAGTAATACGTATGATATAAAATATCAAATACTGATTTGAAAAAAGAATATGTAATTAAGCTTTCGAGATTTGCTTCCATAAAGATAATACCCAAAGTCTTTCTTCTAGTTCTCAGGCTCAAACCTGGTAGCACTCCTAATATCGCAAATCCACTGACCTATTCCAATGTCACTAGCTAGTCCAAGATTACCAAATGGTCCGGCATTGCTGGGCAGCGAATTTATATCAATAGCATTGCATATTTTTGCTTGTAATGACAAATTTAGATGGAAAATGGGCAGTTTTGGCCATTGTTGCGATGACCTTGGTCCTATTGACAGCCGCGACCTTCGCTGGATCGGGACCAGTTTTGGCTGTTAAGAGAAGTAGTACGACACTCACTTCGGATCATCTTATTAAAGGAGTAAAGCTTCTTCATGTTCATACGTACAAGCCTTCAGTTGTAACTGTTGGCAGTACATTCGGTTTACAGGCAATAGTGTATAACAACTCTTCATCTACAATTACGTTTGCCGATGGGACATACACTTCACAACTGTCTGTAAGATTTAATAAAAATGTCATGATAGAACCTCAGCCTGCCGCTGCCTCTTGTAAAGCTCTACCGCGATCAGTTGCTCTAAAGCCTGGAGAACAGTTGCCGATATCAAGTCCAAATCTTTCTGGTATAGCCTACAGAGCCACCGCTTCAGGAATGACCAACGCAACAATGACTTTCAAATATGGAGTTGAAGCCATTACTGGTAAATCCCCTGTTGGCGATAGTATTTCGAAAGTGCTAACATTCAATATCCGGGGTTCAGGTCCACAACCTGCTGGTCTGCACCCTAGCCCACAACCGAGTCCGCTAAAGCTCCCCGTACCATAGTCTGGGAGAAAATCTCATTTTTATTTCATCATTTATTACGAATATATTGTGGCGCTGTATGTAACAGTTGCTTAGAGAACAGCAGACTATTAAGGTTAACGACCGTTTGTGATGCTCGCTTCGCAAATTTTTAATGATGCGTTAATAAGCCTCAAATAGGAATTAATGGCTGCCCGCAATGCAGCAATATCTGGAGTCTTTAGTTCTAATAATATACTGGAATTAGTATTCTCGTCTTTTGTAAGGGTAATTTTCGTCTCGGAACCAGACGCCGCAGCGTCACGATTACACATTTTTGTGTCTGCGCCTATCGCAGCATTAATAGATTTAGCGAGAAGGGCAGATTCAGGGAGCATTATTGATTTAAAGGAAATTTCTATTCGGGCTTTGCAATTTGTCGGTAGCGACATCATAGGCCCCCGCTGCAACTTTGTAGCTGCATTTTCTGCAGTACCAAACACCTAACGCAATTCGACAAAATTTATTAGAACCGCATGAGGGGCATCGTCTTTTTTGCTTCAACGTTCGATATGCCTTACTGTACCTCTTGCGTACAGTCGCTCCAAATTTTACACCAAGCCCTTTTAATACCGTCTGTCCTTGCTTTCTTCTACTTACCAGCCTTGGTCGACTCCCTTAGTTTAGCTCTTATCTCCTCACCTTTAATCCTTGCCGTCGCCGCCGCTCTCTTTAGCTGCTCTACTGCAAAGGCTCCTGTTGATCCTTTCTGTACAGCAGCAAAATTCTGATCGGAATTCGTGGTTATGGTGATTCTTGCATCCATACATGCCTCCTCTTCTGCGGTTGGATCCAAAATCACTGAGTCGCCTATTCTAACTGCTGTAATTGAAACGGGTACCGTGGTAAGTGGTGGATTTTGTTTTTCTCCGGTGTCAACGGCTTTTCTATCCCTTATTTCAAAGACAGGAAGTTTACTATTCATCAATGCCGAAACTGCTGCATATGATGTGGCATCAAGCAGATTCCCATCAGCATTGATAACACTACAGTCGATAAATATCACATAGACGATCTCTCCAGATATTAAAGCTAATTTACTTAAATCGAGCATTTCAGATTCTCTTATGCCGCGGTCTACTACTCTTGCTAGTTCCACCGTTTCTTCGTCAGGTGGGCCAGGTTCGATATAGGGCGAAGCTGTTGGCAACACCTCTGCAGACAGAATTAGTGCCCCCTTATTTTCTAGCCCCTCGAATGGTTCACCGGTCTCGACCTTTACTCCTGCTACCACTTCGGAATTACCAAGTTTGACCCTCGCGGATCCATTCGCTTTCTTTATTAGGCCTACTTCAATTTCGATCGGTCTTATCTCATCCAGGGTTCTTCCATCGAGTCTTTTTCCTTTTGAGATAGAGTCCCACATTTGCTGTTTGCGCAAGTGCTCTACTATTATCGTTGAACGTCTTGATGAGCTCATTGTTCCTCTTTCAACTCTGTTTCGTTGCCGAAATACTTTTGCATCAACGCTTTTCTTTGAACTTCATAAACCATCTTGCAACCCTTTACGGCTTCGTCGAGACATTGATTGAATTGGTCTTCATTTAGAACGCCATCAAGCTGTAAGAGGGTAACTTGTTCGAGGTGCGGCATATAGGCCACAGGCATATCAGCATCTCCCTCCTTATCCTCAGTATCGTTAATATCTAAGACTATTCTGTCGTCGACTTTACCCGCTGCACACGCAGATACTATATCTCGCATGTTAATCCCAGCATCAGCTAAGGCTACAGATGCCGCTGTAATGCCAGCACATCTAGACCCTCCATCTGCTTGCAACACCTCAACGTAGACATCGATTGCAGCGCGTGGATAATCCTCCAACATCAAGGAAGGTTCCAACGCTTCTCTCATCACTTTTGAGATTTCAACTTCCCTCCTAGATGGAGCAGGGTTCTTGCGGGTATCAGTAGAAAATGGCGTCATATGATATCTGCATCTTAAAACACATCTATCAGGTAGGGCCATATGTTTAGGATGTACTTCCCTTGGACCATAAACACCTACTACAATTTTGTTCATGCCAAATTCTATGAACGCGGAACCGTCCGCATTTTTTAGCACACCAACTGTGATTTTTATTTCCCTCAATTGATCTCCGGTACGACCATCAGTTCGCTTACCGTTTTCGTCGATTAAACTTCTAGTTTGAGTCATGGACCTTTTCGCCCTTTTCCACTTCTAGCTCTTCCTCGACTTCCTGAATAGTAGGCTGCAATTCGTCATTCTGAGGCGCATTTTGTGGCTGAGCTAATTGAGAGGTGTCTGCCGGTGCGGAATCGGATACATTAAGCAGAGTTTTCACCCTCTGTGTCAGATTCGGTGTGTGCGCTTCTTCCTCGACCATCCTGATTGCCCTAACCGCCAATTTTATTCCCTCTGAATTTCTGCCAGTTACAACTACGATCCCATTTTGACCAATTAAAACCCTAGTGTGCGTAGCCTGTTCAATCGTCTGTATCATAGACCCGCGTTTTCCAATAAGTCTCGGAACGCGGGTAGCAGAAATTTTAATAAACTCCCCACTAGGAACCTTGCCTAAATCTTTATCCTGAATCGTTACCATAGGATCCCTCGTTCTATCAAAGGCAATAATCCTCGCGGTGATTAAATCACCTATAGCCAATTCTCTTCCCATATCATCCCTGGCCGGAGAAAAGTCTCTCCCAAATACGTCTTGCGCAGGCAGGTGAGCAGAGAAGCATGAGTTGATGTCAACTTCCCACGACAAGGATGAATGATGCATTATCTTGCCTATCACAATATCATTTACTCGAGGAATGTATACCCCAGACAATGGTATTACTTTGACACCTTCTCTCCCTGCTTCCGCAATCCCGATCCTCGTGGAAATGATAGAATTGCCTGCCTTAATTACGTTAAATAAAGGCCGGAAATTCCCTTCAATGATCCGGTCACCAGGAACGACGTACTTCCTTCTAATTTCCTGCATGCTTTAACAGTTCACCCTTTCGATTGGGCCCCTATCAGTTAAAAGCTCTATTTTCATTTTTTGTCTCTATCCTTGGGTGAATAAGACAGACTTATATTTTAAGTGTCGAAGCCCATCTTTTACCCACTTTACTCTTCCATTACTTGAGCTGTCCCTTTTGATACAGATCCTATCCTATCCAGTAAGGAACTCCTCATTCCGGCATTTATTTCTAATATAACCCGTAAAGAGCCGTCTGCGAGCCACTGCTCATCCTTAAAGTTAGATGTAGTTTTCAATAAGTTATAAGATTGTGCCGAGAATTGAGCGGGAATAGTTACAGTCAGTAATATGTTCTCTGACTTCAGCGGCAAAATCCTTCTAAGAGCATCAACTACGTTTTTTGCTTGGTCCTCAGCCGGCTTGAAGGGGTCGACTGTAAGTCTGACCTCGCTCATTGCACTTTCGATTCTCATAACCGGATGCGGTATTTGCGTCTTAGGATCTACAAAACTTTTGTTTATATACTGAATAATTTGTCTCTTCTTCTCGTCAACCATTTTTCGACGCTGGTCTGTTGTGAGACTGAGGTCACCTTTGGAGATTATTTGCCTGGCAACCTCCATCGGATCAGTTGACTTAAAGTACCTTGCTAATTTTTCACTCGCCGCTCTAGAACCTTTATTGGCATCAGAATATATTTCATCAGAAATAAGTACACCTGATAGGTCCGTTCTTTTGCCAAGTTTATACTCTAGAGCAGGATCGGGTTTGACAAGAATCTCAAATTTATTCCCATCTAACGTTAAACGTACAGTAGTAATTTTATTCTCGACCATTTGCCTTGTAAAACTGTTCTTCCTGAAATATATATCTGCATCTCAGTGATTCAGTGTCTGGATCTGTGAACCTTCCTTCAGGTCGCCGACTCGTGAACGTCCTCAGTTCCGGGAAATTCGAAATAAAGATCGCATCCGACACACCTCCTAACGCTGTTCTCACTATTCACCTGACCTCAAACTAGAATTATACTTGTGACTTTAGAGAATTTCACAATCACATCATTGCATTTAGTTTACAACAGCCTCATCGTTAGCTTTTCCAGACGGAGGCTAACTAACAAAAGTGTAGGAATTGTCTCCAATGCGTAAGGCTTGTCCAGGCTACAAATAGAGGTCGGTTGTGCCGTTATGACACGTGGGCATTTAGGAAGGCTTCAGAAAATTTACTGCCTTCGGTAGATTTTTAAGGACGCCTTGATCAAAGTCTGAAATAGAGATTGACTTCCATTTCTGCCGAAGTTCTTGAGAGAACTGATGAGAGGATTGTGATTAAATTTAACAACATTTCTAGACAATATATAAACGCTATTAGAAGAATGGCCATATGCGAGGTTCCTACTTTGGCCATCGACGATGTTGTAATCCTCGAGAATTCATCTGTAATGCACGATGAAGCTGTGGCTCACAGACTAGGACTTATCCCCTTGCGAACAGGATTGGATCGATTCGTGATGCCTCAAGATTGCGATTGTAAAAGTACTTTAGGGTGTTCAAAGTGTAGAGTGTTACTCGTATTGGACTCTGAAGCAATGGAAAAGACGAAAATCGTCACTTCCGGTGAACTTTTATCTGAAGATGAACTTGTGAAGCCAGTTAGCAAAGATATCCCGATAGTTGTTCTCGCGCCGGCTCAGAAGCTCAAATTCGAAGCATACGCAAGGTTAGGGGTGGGGAAGGATCATGCAAAATGGCAGCCAACGTCAGCGGCTATTGTCAAAGATGGAAAGGATGACAGCGAGTCAATACTTACAATTGAAACGAACGGAGCGTTGACAGCAGAGGAAACAGTTGGTGCAGCTCTGGAAAAGTTGGACACGAAATTAAAGAGCTTTAATCAAGTCGTGCGCTCTCTTGAGCCAAAAGTAGCTAGGTAGATTTATTTGGGGATTCCTGATAACCGACGGAATAGTCATAATGTTAGCTAACTCTTTAGTCGGTAACATAGTATGGACTTTACGTAAAGCTTTTAAGAAGAATAAAACCTCGATTTGGAGGTCCCTCGAACATGAGATTTCTAAAGCCAGATCAATTAGAAGAGAGGTCAATATCTCCAGATTGTCATCTGTCACCAAAAATGACGAAGTCATTGTTGTGCCTGGCAAGGTTCTAGGATCTGGAGAAATGGATCACAAGTTGACAGTTTGTGCCTTTTCTATTTCAGAAATGGCTGCAAAGAAGATCACCGACGTCGGCGGGAAAGTTATAACCCTTAACGAATTGATAGACAAATATCCCGAGGGCAGAGGAGTGCGAATAATTGGCTGAACAACATGGATTAAAAAAATCTTACCACAAATCAGAGACCCTGTCATCGAAAACTGAACAACGCGCGCTAGTAGTTAACGGGGCTGGGTGTATTGCAGGTAGAATGTGCTCTCATGTTTCTAAATTGCTTCTACAAGGAAATAGAGTCACGATTGTAAATGCTGAGAAAGCTATGCTATCAGGACATAGATATAAGACAATCGAACTCTACAAAGAACATCTTGAAATCAATTCTGCAACAAATCCAATACATGGACCATTCCATCCTCGAAGACCAGATAGAATACTGACTAAAATGGTAAGGGGAATGGTGCCAAAACGGAAGGCCAGTGGTATCGAAGCCTTTAAGCGCTTAAGAGTTTATATCGGCATTCCCGATCAGCTTAAAGACTCTAAAATGGAATTCTTCGAAGACTCAAAAATTACGAAGCCAGCCTCATACTACATTACAATAGGCGATGTAGCGAAGGAGATTGGATGGAAGGGAGAGATGCTTGGTAGTTAGTAAAACAGACCTTTATCCCGGCCAACGAAAGACGTGTCGAGCTGTGGCTACAATATCAAAGGGCAATGGCAGAGTGAGAATCAATAATATCCCAGCCGAACTGATAGAACCCCAGATTGCTAAGGAATTGGTATTAACTCCTCTCAATCTTTTAGGCGAGCTAAGAAATAAAGTTGATATCAGTGTCAAAGTCCAAGGTGGAGGATTCATGGGACAAGCGTTCGCCTCTGCCGTTGCAATTTCCAGAGCGCTAACTGGCGAGGGAAAAGGGGGTAGGGACCCAAAAGACCATCCATTGACAAAGAGCGTACGTGAAGAAATTCGAAACAAAATTGCGGAATACGATAGACATCTGCTGGCAGGTGATCCCAGACAGAGCGAGTCGAAAAAATTCGGAGGACCAGGTGCTCGACGCAGGAAGCAGAAATCGTACAGATAGACGCATAATAGTATGGAAAAGGCACTTGCTCTGACATCGTCAGGATCTCCATCCTTATTGTTTTGACGATTTCAGATTTGTTGCCGATATCGATAATTTCCTAATAAATGGCATGATATCAGATGTAGGACAAGTAATTTATATAGAGTAAAAAACACCGTAATTAATACAAGTGCCGTCGGATTCACATGCAGAGACACTGAAGGCAATTTCTGATGACAAATCTCTGCTTGTGTTCAAGACTATTGCGCTCACCAGCCCCGATAGCAGTTCGCTACAACACCAAACTAAATTAACACGTAAACAATATTATACACGGACCTATAGGCTAATAAGATCCGGTCTAATTAAGAGAAGAAACGGGAAGTACTTTCTTACCGCGTACGGAAAAATTATTTATGATGCTCAAAAGATAATTGAAAATGCATATACGAATTTTTGGAAACTTAAAGCCATTGATTCGCTGGAAGTATCTGACGATGAGCGCTCCCTGAAAGAGCGTAGGAAAATTATAGACACTCTGATCGATGACAAAGATATCAAACAATCCCTCCTTGCAAAATCTATGCGGTAACACTATAAGATACAGCAGCAGATTTAGACGTGTATATCCCAGACCACAAAAACAAATGATAAAGACATAATTGCCCCCAGGCACGAGCAATTAAGCAATCTATTGGAAATTCAGCAGAGTCCATGAACATTTAACAAACCTTCTATGAACCTATAAAGAATTCACCGCTTTGTAATGTCCCTACGATCAATAGCAATATAGTGATCGGTCAATTTTTTCTCATAACATTCTCCACATAGGTCTCCTACAATGTTCCATTCTGGCATTGCTTTGTATCTAAAGCCTATTTGATTCCCGCAAACAACGCACTTTCGATCTTGAATCTTGACCATTTGATGTAAGATCGTTTCATATTACTTGTCTAAAATAAAAGTTGTGGCGTGATGGTGTGACTTGCCTGCCTGTGCATGCTCAAAACTCAGAGCATTGTTAGAATAGCAAAAGGCCAATTAAAAGCAATTATGTAAACCAAAAAGGTTCGATTAGTCTGTTTTTGTGAATACAAGACCTGATAATTGTAGAGATTACCTTGTGAATCGTCACTAATATTAGAGATTACCCACTGTTTGATTCTGATTATTGTACTTTCAGCGTTCCTGT